>JAAYYY010000533.1 GCA_012515125.1 Chloroflexota bacterium | reverse complement strand
TCCGGCGCGCCTCCCAGTCACCGGGTCCGAACGTCGCCGCCAGTCGCCCGTCGGCAGCGGGATTCCACTCGTCCGTATCAAGGCCATTGAGGATGCCGTGTACGTCGAAGCTGCGGTAGCGCAGCAGACCGTCGAGGCCGGCTCCCCCTTCCGGCGTCATGATTTCCCGCGCGTAGGTCGGGCTCACGGTGTTAATCATGGTCGCGTAGTAGATGCCCCGCGCCATGAAATTGACCTCGCCATAGGGCTCTTCGTTCAGGGAGTGGGTCACGATGCCCAAGTAGTCGAAGATGTGCCAGGGGGCGCGGCCCTGGTGAGCGAGATTATGGATGGTGAAGACGGTCGGCATACCCGCGTAACGCGGGTCCTGCTGCCCCGCCGTCGCCAGCCAGGTGATCGCCGGGGCGCTATGCCAGTCGTGCGCGTGGACGACGTGCGGGCGCCAGCCGAGCGCGGCAATGGTCAGGTCAAGCGCCGCCCGGCTGAAGAAGGCGAAGCGGTATGGATCATCCCCATAGCCATAGATCTCCGGCCGGTCGAAGAGGTGGTGCTGGGCGATGAAATAGACGGGCACCTCGCTGCCGGGCAGAACGCCCTCGAAAACGCCGGCCGGAACTAGCTGATTGCCCATGGGTACGTTCAGGGTTAGCGAGAGCGGCCTGACGCCCGGATAGCCCCGCTCGATGGCCTGGTAAGCGGGCATGACGACGCGCACGTCGTGCCCTTTCGCCGCCAGCGCTTTGGGCAGCGAGCCGGCGACATCGCCCAGCCCGCCTCGTTTGGCAAACGGCGCCACCTCGGCGCTCAGAAAGAGAATGCGCGACTGCTCGGCCATACGTCCTCCCGGAAATGGACTGCGATGCTTCCTTCCACTGTTTATTATCTCCGGGATTCACGATGCTGCACTTGATGCAGTCAGGGGCGGCCCACATACGGTGGGTCGCCCCCGAGCCAGCCTGTATCAATGAGGTAGGGTTATCCTTCAGCCAGACCCGGCTCCGTGCCGGGCTGGCGCCGGTCATTCTCCGGCTGTTCGGTGTCGTCTGCAATGCGCCGCTGCAGCCGGGCTAACAGCGCTCTCTTTTGCTCCACTGCCGGTCCTCCGCTGTTTTCCTCGTCATCCGACTGCGCCTGCTTGCGCTGCTCGCGACGCATCAGGTACATCGTCAACTGCTGCTGGTAATAATCAGACACGGCCATCACTCCTGTTATTCTGGTTCGGACAGCTTCGGTGTCTGGGTCGTTGCTTGCTGTCGCTTTCCGTTTCTATCTGTCAACAGAATAGAAGAGAGGCCGGTTGAGCCGCAGCCATCCAAAGATAGATCTGGGGGTTGATAGGGGGTTGATTTCAGCGAATGAGGGCCAGCGTGCGCGCCCGCGCGACGGCCTGCGTACGGCTCGTCACCTGCAGCTTGCCGAAGATGTTATTGAGATGCTTTTTTACGGTGCCCACCGTGACGGTTAGCCGGTCGGCAATCTCTCTGTTAGAAAGCCCCTCGGCGACCAGAAGCAATAGCTCCAGCTCGCGGTCGGTCAGCGGCTCGACGAGCAGACCGTCACCCCGGGACGCTGTAGTCCCTCGCGGGGCGGGCTGCTCCTCCTCTGCGCTCCCGAACTCCGCTGCCAGAGAGTCGACCAGCGTCGCGAGGTCGAGCCGCTCGCCAGACTGCTGGGCTGCGGCAAATTGCTCTTCCGGCAGCATCTCAGCCAGCTCCGCCAGACGGCCGGGAACGTAGCTCCGGATCCAGCCCCGATCGCTCTCACGCAGAAGGACGGTGAACAGCTCGACGGCGCGTATGGCCTGGCCCGCCCCGGCAAAGGCTGCGGCCAGCTCGTAGAGGTGCGCCTCCACCATCTCATTGCGATGCCGGTAGGAGATCTGCAGCGCATTCGTCAGGTAACGCCACGAGCCCTCGTACTCCTGAAGGGCGCTCGCTGCCTCTCCAAGACAATGCAGTGCAAACGCTACCCCGCCCGTATCGCCGATGTCGCGGCAAATCTGCAGCGACTCACGGAACATCTCCTGTGCTCTTTCGTACTCCTGCTGGAGCAGAAGAATCTGGCCCGCAACGTGCAGGGCATATGTAGCGGCCCAGGGGTTGCCAAGCTCCCGGAAAAGAGCAATGCTTTCTTCCAGATAGGGTAGAGAGGCCGCCAGTTCGGACGTGGGCTCATCCTCGTCCCTGTATAGCATGTGCGGGATTGTGCCCAGCGAATACGCCGCCCAGGCAGCCGCCCAGCGATTACCGCGCTCGCGATGGTAGGCGAGATATTCGGCGTAGAACTGCTCCAGCGGCGCCCGGTCGTCGAGCCGGGCGGTCATCCAGGCAAACTGGCAGAGCGGCATTGCCATCCTTTCGTCATCTGCCAGCGCCTGGACCCGGTGAAAATCGGTCCGGTAGAAACGCAGTGTCGGTTCAGGGTCCGAGATGGCGCCAGATGCGAACCAGGTCTCCAGCAATTGGAGCCTGGTAAGCAGCGGCTCCCCGGCGTCGCCGAGGCGCTGAGTCGCCAGGCGGAAGGTCTCCAACCCTTCCTCAGGCCGGCTGCGCATCTGGTAATAGAGGAATAGCGAACCCATTGCCTGCTCGACCAGCTCTTCGGCATGCTGCTCAACTGCCTGCCGCCAGGCTACCCGGACGTTATCAAGGTCGGCGTCGATGACCCTCAGTGCGTCCTGTTGCGCTGCTCCCCGCAGCCGTGCTTCCTGCCGGTGGAGCAGCCGGGCGTAGTATTCCGCGTGGCGGCGCTGCGCATCGGCCAGCGCCGCGCTATCGGCAGCCAGTTGTTCGTGAGCGAACTGGCGGAGCAGCTCGTGAGTCAGATACCGGCCCGCCGGGGTCGCCTGCAGCAGCGATTTGTCGATCAGGCCCTGGAGGTCGGCCAGAGAGGCGCCGGCCACAGCCGCGGCGCCCTCACGCGTGCAGCCGCCATGAAAGACGGAGAGCCGCGCATAAACCGTCTGTTCCTCGGGCGTTAGGAGGCGCCAGGATTGTTCGAAAACGGCGCGCATACTGCGGTGTCGCGCGGGCACGTTGCGGAACGAGGTCGCCAGGAAGTCGACGTTGCGCTCGATCTCCGCAGCCACCTCGGCGCACGACAGCGTGCGCAGCCAGGAAGCAGCCAGCTCCAGCGCGAGCGGCAACCCCTCGACCAGCCTGCAGATCCGGGCCACGCACGCCTGCTCCTCCGCAAGCGGGAAGGACGCCCTGGCCTGCCGTGCCCGCTCGACAAAGAGGCGAACAGCGCCATAACGTGTGAGGTCGCCGGCCGTGCTCTCCGGGCCGGCCTGCGGGTAAGGCAGACCTGCTATGTGACGGCTCCACTCCTCCTGGAGGTTCAGCACCTCTCGCGAGGTCGCCAGCACCTTCAGCTCCGGCGCAGCGGCGAGCAGGGTGGAGACCAACGGAGCCGCGTGCAGCAGGTGCTCGAAGTTGTCGAGCACAAGGAGCAATTGCTTGTCGCTAAGGAAGTCCTGGAGCTGGGCCTGGATATCGCGCGCCCCGTGATGGGCCAGGCCCACGGCCTCGGCTATCGTAGCAGCCAGATAAGTGGGGTGGCTGACGGGTTGAAGGGCTTCGAAGGCCGCGCCGTCGGCAAAGTGCTCCTGCAGCATGTAGGCCGCCTCCAGCGCCAGGCGGGTCTTGCCACTGCCTCCCGATCCGGTGAGTGTGAGCAGCCGGCAGTCGGCGCCTCGAAGCAGGGCTACGATTTCCTCCAGTTCTTGCTCGCGTCCGACAAAGGACGTATTCCGGCTGGGCAGCGTCATAGCCTTCATGGGCGGTCACCCTACCATGCCGGGCAGGAATGAGTAGTCGCCGGTGTAACGCGCCCGGCGCTAATCGACAACGGATCCATAGCCGGCGAAATCCGCGTAAAACCAGCCGTCGAGGTCGGGCGTCTCCACGCCAATATGGGCGAGGGCCACTTTGACTTCCGTGCGGTGTTCGGCGCTGTGGGCGATGGTGTGGACGAGGAAGAAGCGTTTCGGGTAAC
>JAAYYY010000532.1 GCA_012515125.1 Chloroflexota bacterium | reverse complement strand
TGCAGCAAAAGTGGTCGCGGATTCCCGAGGCCGACGAGCTGCTGATCGAGCGCGTCAAGACCCGCGACGGGCACCACCTTTTCTTTTACCCGTTCGCCGGAAAGCTGGTGCATCAGGGGCTGGCGGCGCTCTTTGCCTACCGCCTGTCGCGGCTGCAGCCGCTGACCTTCACACTGACGGCCAACGACTACGGGCTGGAGCTGCTGTCGCCGGAGCCGGCGCCACTGGATGCGGCGCTGGCCGGCTCGCGGGGCATGCGCCCACTGCTGTCGCCGGATGGGCTGCTGGAGGACATTCCCGCCAGCCTCAACGCGAGTGAGATGGCGCGCCGGCAGTTCCGCGAGATTGCCCGCGTCGCCGGGCTGGTCTTTCAGGGTTTTCCGGGCCAGAAACGCAGCGCCAAGCAGCTCCAGGCGTCCAGCAGCCTGTTTTACGAGGTCTTCAGCAAGTACGACCAGGACAACCTGCTTCTGGCGCAGGCCCACCGCGAGGTGCTGGAGCGGCAGCTCGAACAGAGCCGCCTCAGCCAGACGCTCCGGCGGCTGAGCGAAAGCCGTGTGGTGCAGGAGTTCGTGCCGCGGCCGACCCCGCTCAGCTTCCCGTTGTTCGTGACCCGCATGCAGGCTACACTCAGCTCCGAGAAACTGGCCGACCGCATCCGCCGGATGACCGAAGGGCTGGAGAAGTGGGCCGACCGGGAGGAGGTCTGAGCCGTCGTGAAAAGGGGACACCTGATTTGAGCCACTGTCTGGAGCTGACCGTCGCCGGGGAGCGCGTGCAGGCTCTGGCGGAAGCGGCCCTCTACTGGCCCGCGCGGCAGACGCTGTTCGTGGCCGATCTCCATCTGGGCAAGGCCGCCAGCTTCCGCGCGAGCGGCATTCCCGTGCCGGGCGGGACGACGGCGGGCAACCTGGCCCGACTGGATCGGGCGCTGGCGGCAACCGGGGCCAAGCGCCTCGTCTGTCTCGGCGATTTGCTCCACGCGCGGGCGGGGCGGGCCGGGCAGACAATTGAGCGGGTCGCCGCCTGGCGCGGCCAGCTTCCAGATCTGGAGTGGCTGCTCGTGCGCGGCAACCATGACCGCCACGCGGGCGACCCGCCGCCTGAGTGGGACGTGCGCTGCGTGGACGCTCCGCACGTCGAAGGGCCGTTTGTGCTGCTGCACGAGCCGGCCGAGAGCGGGGAGGGTTACGTACTGGCCGGGCACGTCCATCCGGCCGTGCGCGTGGGGCGGGGCAAGCTGGCCGAAGCGCTGCCCTGCTTCCTGTTCGGCCGGCGCGCGGCGCTCCTGCCTGCGTTCGGCGAGTTCACCGGTACGGCTGTCGTGCGTCCCCGGCCCGGCGACCGCGTGATCGTCCTGGCCGACGGCGAGCTGGTTCCCCTGTAGCGAGATCCGCTAAAGAATCAACATGGCGTCGCCGAAGGAGTAGAAGCGGTAGCCTTCGACGACGGCCTCGCGGTAGGCGTGCAGAATCAGGTCGCGCGTGGCAAAGGCGCTGACCATCATCAGCAGCGACGACCTCGGCAGGTGGAAGTTGGTGATCATCGCGTCCACGGCCCGGAAGCGGTAGCCGGGGTAGATGAAGAGGTCGGTGGCGCCGCTGAAGGCGACCACGGGCTTCCAGGGGCAGATGTCCCACGTCTCCCCTCGCGCATCGCGGGCGCTGATCGCCTGCAGCGAGCCCTCGATGCCGGCCGAGCGGAGGGCGGCGCTCTCCAGGACGCGGGCCGTCGTCGTGCCCACGGCGACGAGACGCCCGCCCGCCAGCTTCGCTTCGTTGATGCGCCGCGCCGCGTCGGGGGAGAGGGTGGCCCACTCGCTGTGGATGGTGTGCTCGGCGACCAGCTCGGCCTCCACCGGCTTGAAGGTATCGAGGCCGACGTGGAGGGTCAGCGTCTCGAAGCGCACGCCGCGCTCGCGCAGGGACAACAGCAGCTCGCCGGTAAAGTGCAGGCCGGCGGTCGGCGCGGCGGCGGAGCCGGCCGGCCGGGCGTAGATCGTCTGGTAGCGCTCCGGATCGTCCAGCGGCTCGTGAATGTACGGCGGCAGCGGCGTGTGTCCCAGCGCGTCGAGATGCGCCTCCAGGGGAGCGTCGAAGGTCAGCTCGCGCTGGGCGCCGTCCAGGACCGCCGTGACGGTGGCCTGCAGCGCGTCCGGCGCGCCGCCGTCCTGCCGGAAGGTGAGGCGCGTGCCCTCGCGCAGCCGTTTTCCGCCGCCCAGGGCGCGCCAGCGCCGCTCGTCCAGCCGCTCCAGCAGCAGTATCTCCACGCGCCCCCCGGTATCGCTCTTGAAGCCGTACAGGCGGGCAGGGATAACGCGGCTGTCGTTGGCGACGAGGATATCGCCGGGCTGCAAATAGTCGCCCAGGTCGCGGAAGTGGCGGTGTTCGATCTCGCCCGTATCCCGGTGCAGGACGAGCAGCCGGCTGGCATCCCTTGGCTCCACCGGGTGCTGGGCGATCATCTCTGGCGGCAGGTGATAATCGAAGTCGGCCGTGCGCAGCGGCTCTTCGGGGTTCACGGCGGCGGCGTCACCGGTTGAAGATGCGGACGACAATGTTGAGGATGACGGTGGCGAGGATGCTCAGCAGGATCATGGTCGCCAGGGGGAAGTAGAGCTTGAAGTTCTCGCCTTCGTAGCGAATGTCGCCGGGCAGGTTGCCGAGCCAGGGGAAGTAGCGCACGGCGAGGAGGATGACGCCGCCGGCAATCAGCAGGGTCATGCCGATGATGATCAGGATGCGGGCAAAGTAGACCATCATTCGTCAAACAACCTCGGCTGGGGATCGGATTCGGCCATTTCGCGCCCGGCAGGCAGCGGCACGCCGAGGTGCGCGTAGGCGTGCGGGGTCGCCACGCGCCCGCGAGCGGTCCGCTCCAGGAAGCCAAGCTGCAGCAGGTAGGGCTCGACCACGTCCATGATGGTGTCCGGCTCTTCGCTGATTGAGGCGGCAATCGTCTCCAAGCCCACCGGGCCGCCGCCGAACTTGCCGATGATGGCGTCGAGCACGCGGCGGTCGAGATTGTCCAGACCCAGCTCATCTATCTCCAGCAGATTGAGGGCTTCGAGGGCGACCTGTCGGTCGATGGCCCCTTCGGCGCGCACCTGGGCGAAGTCGCGGACGCGGCGCAGGAGGCGCAGAGAGACACGCGGCGTGCCCCGGGCGCGACGGGCGATCTCGGCGGCCCCTTCGTCGTCAATCGGCACTTCGAGGATGGCGGCGCCCCGGCGGACGATGGACTGGATCGCCTTTTCGCTGTAGAACTCCATGCGGTAGTGGGCGCCAAAGCGGGCGCGCAGGGGGGCGGTCAGCAGCGCCAGGCGGGTCGTGGCCCCGATGACGGTGAAGTGGGGGAGCTTGAGCCGCACGTTCTTCGCGCCGGGCCCCTTGCCGACGACGAGGTCGAGGACAAAATCCTCCATCGCCGGGTAGAGGATCTCCTCCACGGCGCGGCCCAGGCGGTGGACTTCGTCGATGAAGAGGATGTCCCCGGCACGCAGGTTGGTGAGGATCGCCGCCAGGTCGCCGGAACGCTCGATGACAGGCCCGGCGGTGATGCGAATATTCACGTTCATCTCATTGGCGACGATGTGGGCGAGCGTGGTCTTACCCAGGCCCGGCGGCCCGTGAAAGAGGATGTGATCCAGCGCCTCGCCGCGCGCCTTGGCTGCCTCGATAAGGATGCCCAGATTCGTCTTCAGCAGCTCCTGTCCGGTAAAGTCGGCCAGATGCTGAGGGCGCAGCAGGCCGTCAACCCGCCGGTCATCCCCTCGTGGCGAGGGCGAAATATGCCGTTGCGGTTCCCGATCTCTATCCATAAGCAGGGCTGATTATACGTCAAGCGGGCGGGATTGCCTATTTGCGCCCCGGAGCGCGTCTGCCGGATCGGCGCTCTACAAAATACCGGGCATCCCCGGCTCGGCGGTAGGGCGGGTTTTCAACCGGCCGTCGAGTTGACAACTCGACCTACAAGGCTAGGGTGGCGGCCAGGGACGGCTGCCTGCCAGAATGGCAGGCGCAATCCGGGCGGCAACTTGTTCATAGAGCCCTCCTGGCAGTACAATCATGCCCGGCATCGCGTTTGTGCCCAGTGAGCCAATGGACCGCGTCACCGCGACAGAGGGAAGGAGGAATCGGGCTGCATGGTCCACGTATCGCAACACCCCCTTGTGAAGCACAAACTGACATTGCTGCGCCACAAGGCGACTGAGCCAAAGAAGTTCCGGGAGTTGATCCGCGAGGTAGCCATTCTGCTCGCCTATGAAGCGACGGCCGACCTGAGCCTCAACGAGCTGGAGGTGACCACGCCGATGGGCACGGCGCGCGGCTACAGCCTGAAGGAGAAGATCGGCCTGGTGCCCATCCTGCGCGCCGGGCTGGGCATGGTCGATGGCATCTGGGAGATGATGCCCGGCTCGGAGGTCTGGCACATCGGCCTCTACCGGGATGAGGAGACGTTGCGCCCCGTCTTCTACTACAACAAGCTGCCCACCGCGCCGACCGTGCAGCTCTGCCTCGTCCTCGACCCGATGCTGGCGACCGGCGGCTCGGCTGTGGCTGCCGTGGATATGCTCAAGAAGTGGGGCGCCCGCCACATCAAGTTCGTCGGCATCCTTGCCGCGCCGGAAGGCATCGCCCGGCTGACGGAGGCCCACCCCGACGTGCCCATCTACGTCGCCGCCGTGGACGAACGGCTCAACGAGATCGGCTACATCGTGCCCGGCCTCGGCGACGCGGGCGACCGCCAGTTCGGCACCGGATAAGCCCGGACTCTGCTCATGGGTTACTGGCTGCCCTTCGGCGTTGCCCTGCTCATCTCCCTCCTGCTGACGCCGATAGCCGGGCGGCTGTCGCGCCGCTGGGGGATGGTCGCCACGCCGGGCGGGCGGCGCACCCATCCGGGCCCGATCCCCAAACTGGGCGGCCTGCCGCTGTTTGCCGCCTTTCTGGTAGGCGCGGGGCTGGCCTACTGGATGCTGCCGCCGCCGTCGATGGAAGAAGCCCGGCTGCTTCGCGGGGTCGTGCTGGGCAGCGTGGTGATGTTCGCCGCCGGCCTGATTGACGACCGCTACGAGCTGCCGCCGCGCGTCCTGTTCATCTTCCAGTTTGCCGGCGCGGCTGTGGCTATCTACCACGCGGTCTTCATCCAGCGCTTCAATATGCCCGGCGTTGGCGAGGTCAATATCCCGATGGACGAGCATCTCTGGGCGGCGCTGCTCGTCTACGCGATCACGACGGTGTGGATCGTGGGCATGGTGAACACGATCAACTTTCTGGACGGGCTGGACGGGCTGGCGGCGGGCGTCGGGCTTATCGCGGCGCTGCTCTTTGCCTGGCATGGCTACAGCCTCGAGCAGACGACGGTCGCCGCGTTTCCCCTCGTCCTCGCCGGGGCATTGCTCGGCTTCCTGCCCTTCAACTTCGCCCCGGCGCGCATCTTCCTGGGGTCGGCGGGCGCCTACTTCCTGGGCTACGGGCTGGCGACGATGTCCATCCTCTCGCCGGCGAAGATCGCCACGGCATTGCTGGTGCTCGCCGTGCCGATCCTCGACGTGGCCTGGCAGATCTTCGACCGAGCGCGCCACGGGAAAAGCCCCTTTCGCGGCGACCGGGGACACCTGCACTTCCGGCTGTCCGACTTCGGGCTGCCCACGCGCCGGATCGTGCTGGGCTACTATGCCGTGGCGCTGGGCTTTGGGCTGGTGGCGATTCTGGCCCCCGGCGCCGTGGACAAGCTGATCGCCCTGACGGTGTTGAGCGCCGCCGTTCTGGCGACGATGTGGTGGCTGACTCGCCGGCAGCGCGCGCGTTAGGTCAGCTTCCGGGGCAGGGCGGGTAGGCGGAGCGCTCCACGGGCCAGGGCGCGGCGTACCAGCGCAGATAGTCCGGCGCGTGGGCCGACCAGTAGGCGTCGTTGTGCTCTCCTTCGTTCAGATGCCACTCGTGGGCTACGCCCGCCGCCGCCATCTCCTCGTGCAGCCGGATGGTGTTCGTTCGCAGGTAGTCGTTATCGCCGATGTCCAGATAGATGCGCAGGTCGCCCAGGTCGTTGGTCAGGGCAGTCTGCTGGGGATTGACATCCGGCCCGGCGAAGGCGTCGAGGAGCGCGGCGCTGTGGCCTCCCACGCTGAGGAAGTGGTCGGGGAAGCGGAAGGCGATCTCCAGCGCCCAGTAGCCGCCCCGCGACAGGCCGCCAATGGCCCGCCCTTCGGCCGCCGCCCAGGCGCAGGTCGTCGCCTCCACGTGCGGGATCAGCTCGTCCAGGACGAGGCTTTCGAAGGAGCCGGGGCCGCCGGAGGTCTCGTCGTAGAGCCAGCCGCCGGCCGACATGACGATGAGCAGGGGCGCGATCTCGCCCGCGTGAATGGCTTCATCCGCAGCTTCGTCCAGGCCCAGCTCGTCCCACTTGCCCTCGTGGTGGATGTTGCCGGCAAAGAGGTAGACGGTGGGGTAGGCACGGCCGTCCTGCCCGTAACAGGGCGGATAGTAGAGGCGATAGCGGTGCTCGCCGCGCGCCAACGTACTCTGGAAAGTGCCGGCAACGACCTCGCCCGGTTCGGCGCAGGGCGTGGGCGATGGCTCAGGCGTCGGGCTGGG
>JAAYYY010000531.1 GCA_012515125.1 Chloroflexota bacterium | reverse complement strand
TAATCGCTTCCGGCAGGATCAGGGTGGAAAGCAGCAGCGCGAAGAGGAAATCCTTGCCGGGGAAGCTCATCCGGGCGAAGGCATAGGCCGCCAGCGTACAAAAGACGACCTGGCCGATCACCGTGATGGCCGCTATCTGCACACTATTCAGGAAGTACTCGCCAAAGTTGGCGTCGCGCCAGGCGCGGGCGTAGTTGCCCCACTGCGGCGTGGAAGGCAGCAGCACGCGCCCGCCCGACTCTGACAGGTTCATCAGCGACACGCTGACGGTCAGTAGAAAGGGCACGATGGCGACGATGGCGCCGATAATGAGCACGGCGTAGATGAGGATGCGGCCGATGTCAATGTGCCGCTCCTGCGGGCGCTTTTCCAGTCTGGGAGCATCGTTGGTGGTCACAAGATCAGCCATAGAAGACTCGCTTGCTGGCAATACGATTGTTGATGACTGTCAGGCCCATGACGATGATGAGCAGCAGGATGGCCAGGGCCGCTGCATAGCCGTAACGGGTATCGCGCTTCATCGCGTCAAAAATCACCACGCTCACCGTGTCCGCAGTGCCCAGGGCGGCCGGCGAGCGCAGCACGTAAATGTGGTTGAAGGCCTTAAAGGTGCCGATGACGGCGTAAAGGGTCAGGAAGTAGATGGTCGGCGAGAGCAGGGGCAGGGTGACGTGCCGGAACTGTGCCCAGCGACCGGCGCCGTCAATCGAAGCCGCCTCGTAAAGCGAGCTGGGAATGGCGCCGAGGCCGGCCAGGAAGATGACCGTGTTAAAGCCGACATAGCTCCAGATGCCGAAGATGATAATCACCACCATCGACAGGCTGGGTCCCGCTGCCCACGTGGGCAGAGTGACGCTGCTGCCGGCTATGAGCTGGAAAATGCCGGTCGGCTCGTTCAGCCAGCCGAGCGGCTGCATACCGAGAAGGTCCAGCAGGCTGTTCATCGGCGCCGACGAGCGGGCGGAGAAGATGACGCGAAAGACGGCGGCGGCGCCGACCGTCGGTGTGATGTAGGGCAGGAAGTAGATCATCCGGAAAAAGCCCCGCCCCTTGATGTTCTGGAAGAGAAAGCTGGCCAGCATCAGGGAGATGGCGAACTGGAACGGTATGGAGCCGGCCGAGTAGTAGACCGTCACCAGCAAGCCATACCACCAGTCGTCGTCGCCGCTGGCGGCGGCGCGCGGCACCTCGCCAATGAGCAGCCACGCGCCAATCATCAGCATGGCTGCTGCGCCCAGCCGCCAGAGCATGCTCAGGTTGTTGTCGCGCTGGTTTGCGCTGCGCCACAAGAACCACGAGAGCGCCAGCAGGACAAGCCCGGCGCTGATGGTGACGATCTGCGACCAGAGAGCCAGCTCCTCGCCGTCTTCCAGCGCCGCCGCGTAGGCATCCCGGACCGCCGTCCAGGTGAACCAGGCCAGGAATAGCGCAGCCAGCGTGAGGACGGTGAACTGGAAGAAGCCTCCGAAATAACGGTTGGTGCGCGGGCTGTAAGGCCGCGAGCGGATGACGAAGGTGGTCAGGAGCGCGCCAACCAGCAAAACGGCGAGAGCGACATAAAACGGGCCGATGACTTCCGGCAGGCCAAATGCTTCGCCCAGGAAGCGCCGGAAGAGAGCGCCGGTATCAGTTTCGCCCTGCTGTTGGGCGGCGCGCATATGATCGGCAATGCCTAACAAGTGGGGCAGGAAGATGAAGAAGAAGCGTAAGAAGAGGGCGAAGGCGGCGCCCATCACAATGCCCGCTATGCCAATGGGCCAGGGGTTCTCACTGTGCAGGCGTGCCTCCCGCAGCAGGCCGACCATCTCCCGGATCGCCAGGTAGAGGAAGACGATAGCCAGCCAGAAACCCAGCACGTAGGCCAGATCGCCAACCGCCCGTACATAGTTACCTATGCCGTCGTACGTACCGACGATCCGGTTCAGGCCACGGAGGGTGCTTTCATAGGCGGAGAAGGCGAGGGGAAAGATACCGAAGGTGAAGATGATCAAAAAAGCCGGCAATAAAAAGAGGTAGGCCAGCGCGCTCTCGCGGATGGCGCGGGCCCGGCGGCTTATGGCCTTCCCCTCGCGCGCTCCGGTGGCAGTCGTCTCTTTCGCTCCCGGCGTTACAACCGTATCACTCACGTTGACTCCTCGTCAGTCTGCTCTCTTCCCCGTCCGTAGTGAGGGTTTCGTAGGAGAATGAAGTTGAAC
>JAAYYY010000530.1 GCA_012515125.1 Chloroflexota bacterium | reverse complement strand
TCGGCTGCAGCAGCTCGATCTCCCCCTCGCCGGCCGGCAGAAAAGCCACGTCCACCCCTTCCTCCGGCACGCTAGCGACCCGCTCCAGCGGCAGGCCCAGCGCCTCCACCCAGAACGCCTGCGCCGCCTCAAGGTCGGGAACGACAATGGCAATGTGGTTGATCTTAATCATCGCGCCTCCTAGAGCCTGTTATGAACTTCGACTTCGGCGAGCAGTTGACCACGGCTCCCTAAGCAGGCGAGAAGTAGGCGTTACTTGCCTCGCTTCATCACCTCGAACCGGAAGTGGGTGGCGCCCGGTGTCTCGATAGAGCTAGTCCTCCTCAGTTCGATCCCCTCAGGGTCGAGATTCTCGAAGAGCCGGATACCGTTGCCCAGTAGGATGGGGACAAGGTGGATCTGCATCTCGTCCAGCAACCCGGCCTCCAGATATTGCCTGATGATGTTCGCGCCGCCCCAGATGCCGACGTTCTTGTCGGCGGCAGCGGCACGAGCCAGCTCGAGTGCAGCCTCGATCCCGTCCGTCACGAAAGTGTACGTTGTACCGCCCTTCATGGGCAGGGGCTCCCGCTCTTCGTGAGTCACAATGAACACCGGCATCCCGAACGGCGGAGGGTCGCCCCACGGCTCGAATCCGACATCGAACATCCGCTTTCCCAAGACGACCGCCCCGGTCGAAGCATAGATCTCATCCTCGATCGCAGCGTCGATCTCCGTCTTCGCGTCGAACTTCCAGTCGTGAAGCCGATCCCCACCGTCGCCCATCCCATTACCGGCGCGCACGTTTGGTCCGGTGATGAACCCATCCAATGACATCGATATTTCGCAGACAACCTTGCTCATAAAACCTCCTTTGTTCGTCATCTTACAATCGTAGGTGATATGAGGAAAATTGTTTAGAGCCTAACGACGGAGCAACAAGACGAAGCCTTACACGCTCTAGAATTGTGCCGCCGGCCGGTACTCGCCCCAAACGGCGCGCAGCGTGTTGGCAATCTCCCCCAGCGTGACGTCATTCTCGACACATTCGACAAAGAGCGGCATCAGGTTCTCGTCGCCCCGCGCAGCCGCAGCCAGCCGCTCGCACAGCGCCGCGACCCCCTCGCCGTCGCGCCGGGCGCGCAGCTCGGCCAGCCGCTCCCGCTGCGTCGCTTCGATGGTCGGATCCAGGTGCAGCAGCTCGATGGCCGGTTCCTGCTCCTCGACGAAACGGTTCACGCCGACGACGATCTCCTCGCGCCGTTCCAGAGCCATCTGCGTCTCGTAGGCCGCGTCCAGAATCTCGCGCTGCACGTAGCCCTGCTCGATGGCCGCGAGCATGCCGCCCATCTCCTCAATCGTCTCCAGGTAGGCGCCCGCCCGGGCTTCCAGCTCGTCGGTCAGCGCCTCCAGGTAATAGGAGCCGGCGAGCGGATCGACGGTATCGGGCACGCCGCTCTCATAGGCGATGACCTGTTGCGTGCGCAGCGCCAGCCGGGCGGCGTCCTCCGTCGGCAGCGCCAGAGCCTCATCGTAGCCATTTGTGTGCAGGCTCTGCGTGCCGCCCATGACCGCCGCCAGCGCCTGCAGCGCCACGCGCACGATGTTGTTCTGCGGCTGCTGTGCCGTCAGCGTGCTGCCTCCGGTCTGGGTGTGGAAGCGCAGCCGCCAGCTACGCGGGTCCTGCGCGCCAAAGCGCTCGCGCATGATCCTGGCCCACAGCCGGCGCGCCGCGCGGAACTTGGCGACTTCTTCCATGAAGTTGTTATGCGCGTTGAAGAAGAAGCTGATCTGGCTGGCGAAGGCATCCACGTCCAGCCCGGCGGCAATGGCTGCCTCCACGTAGGCGATGCCATCGGCCAGCGTGAAGGCGATCTCCTGCGGCGCGGTGCTGCCCGCCTCGCGGATGTGGTAGCCGCTGACGCTGATCGTATTCCAGCGGGGCACTTCGCGCGCGCAGTAGGCGAAAATGTCGG
>JAAYYY010000066.1 GCA_012515125.1 Chloroflexota bacterium | reverse complement strand
GCGCCGCGCCGCCACGGATACGCGCGCCGCCGCAGGCCGCCGTAATCGTCGATCTGCGCGTCGGCATATCCGGCGCTGACGGCCGGCAGGCCGAGCAGCCATTCATCCGGCCGGCCCGCCGCCGGCGACTCAACCTCGCCGCCATTGATTTCGACGATTCGAAAAGCAGCAACCATCTTCGTCTCTTTCGCCGCCCGCAACGACGCCGGGCGCTTGTTCCCACAGCCCTCGCAGGCGGATTGCGTTGTATTTATATCAGGTAGCGGCGACTTCAGAAATGCGGCAAGCCGTCGATGGCGGTATAATCGGGGGTCGAGTCGAGCAAGGAGGCTTCATGGAAATCACCTGGCATGGAATGAGCTGTTTTCGCCTGAAGGAGCGCAATCTGCCCGCCATCGTTACCGATCCGTACAACGGCGATCTCGGCCTGCCGCCGTTGAAGCTGCGCGGCGAGGTTGTCACCATCAGCCACGACGCGCCCGGTCACAATTACACGGCGGCGGTCAGCGGGTATCAGTACGCCCTGACCGGCCCCGGCGAGTATGAGATTGGCGGCGTCTTCATCACCGGCATAGCCACAGCCCACGAAGCCAGGTCGACGCAGAACGTGCTTTTCCTCTTCGATTTCGACGGCATCACCGTCGCCCACCTTGGCGACATGAGCCAGGTGCCCAGCCAGACGGAAATCGAGGCGCTGGAGCTGGTCAACGTGCTCCTGGTGCCGGTTGGCGGCGGCAACAGCCTCAATGCGGCCCAGGCTGCCGAGCTGGTCTCCATGCTCGAACCCAACATCGTCATTCCCATGCATTACCGGCTGCCGGAGCTTAAGCTGCCCCTCGACGGCGTCGAGCGCTTTCTCAACGAGATGGGCGTAACGGAAGCCAAAGAGGAATCGACATTGCGCGTCAGTGGAGGTACATTTGGGGAGGAAACGGAAGTCGTTCTCCTCCAGCCGCGCTTTGGAGCGTAGGGCGCGAGAGAAGCAACGAAAGCACGCGTAAGGCAACAAGATTAAGCTATGGCTACCAAACTACTCATGCGCTGGGACATCCAGCCCGACCGGGAGTCCGAGTACTCCGATTTTGTCGCCAACGAGTTCATCCCGAGCATCAGCAAAATGGGTATTGCCGACATCCAGGCCTGGTACACCGTTTACGGCAATTGCGAGCAGATTCTCGTCAGCGGCGTCACGCAGACACCAGAACAGATGGATTACATCCTCGCCAGCGACGAGTGGGGACGCCTTCGCCACCGCCTGGACGATCTGGTGAGCAATTTTAGCGCCAAGGTTATCACGGCTACGGGCGGCTTCCAGCTATAGCGCCTACCGTCCGCAGCGCCAGAAGGCAACAAAAAAAGCCTGCTTCAAAGCGGGCTTTTTTGCTGCGTGGTAAGGGGCACCCTGCCCCACCGGCTATTCGCTCGTAGAGGCGCTGGCGTCCGTTTTTGTCTCGCTCTTGCTTTCGCGACTCTTGCTGGCGCTGCTGGAGCGGCCGCTCCCGTTGCTGCTGCCCTTGCGGCTGTCGGTGACGTAAAAGCCCGCGCCCTTGAAGACGACGCCGACGTTATTGATCACACGCCGCAGCTCATCCTCACCGCAGGACGGACATTCCTTCAGTGGGCTATCCGACATGTGCTGGTTCGCTTCGAACATGTAATTACAATTATTGCAGCGGTAGGTATAGAGTGGCATACTTCATCACCTTGACTTACCAGAACTTGCAGGCGTAACATTGTAGCGACTGCGGTGGTTCCAGGCAACTTTCACCGGATCAGTTAACCTCCCGGAATACACCGCGCGATGTTAGCAGACAAATGTAAAAATCCGGTTAATATCCTTTCGAGATTGGTAAGGAGGTCCCATGTCTGTCGAAGCAACAAGAGCGCGCATCAAGGCCCGTGTCTGGCAGAACCTGGCCCAGAGCGAGGAGTCCTGGCGGGAACTGCCTCGCGAGCAGCTGGAGAAGGTGGTGGAGCTCGTCACCGACGCGGCGCTCATCGAAGTGGACAGTGATCTGTCAGAGGAGTCGGCCCGGCTGGCGCCGAAGGCAGCGAGCGCGCCCGGCGTCGAGGATGAGACGATCCTCTGGGAGGGGCGTCCCTTCCTTTCCCTGAGCGAGCGCTACATCATCACCAGCGAGCGCGTGCGCGTGATCAGCGGTCTGCTCGGCAAAGAACGGGTTGATATTGAACTCGTGCGCATCCAGGACTTCGATCAGACGCAGACTGTGCGCGAGCGGCTGTTGAACCTGGGCGATCTGACCATACACAGCCACGATCGCAGCCATCCCGTCGTCGTCCTCAATAACATCGCCGATCCTCAGAGCGTCCATGAAATTCTCCGGCGCGCGGTGCTCGACGCCCGGCAGCGCCACCGCCTGACCTACCGCGAAGAGATGTAGGCCACTCGCGTGCGTTTCTCCGCCGTAAGGATATCGCAAGGATTTCCTTGTAGGCTCCAGTAGAACCAGGGCAGCGCGTCTGGCGCGGCCCCCAAGACGGAGGAACGACTATGCAGCGTATATCAGTTATAACCGGGGCAATCGCCGGCGCGTTGACCATGCTGCCGGCGCTGGCCCTCTCCTATCTCGCCTATCGCCTGGCGCTTCTGCCCTTCCTGCCTTTCGATCTTTTCGACTGGCTGGCCCGCGTGCTGCCCGGCAGCGTGGTGACGACGGGCATCGATACGTTGATCGCATTCCTGCGCGCAGTGGGCATTCCCACGTCCAGCGCCAAAGTCGTCGAGCAGTTCGTCGCTTTCGTGATCATGCTGCTCATCGGCGCAGTTGCCGGCGCGCTGATTGCCGTCCTGCTGCGGCGCACCACTGTCGGCGGCTGGCGGCTGGGGCTGACCGTCGGCTTGTTTCTCCTCCTGCTGTTTGTCTTTGTCGAAGGGTCGCTGGGCTTCGGCGGGAACGGTCTCGTCGTCTTCGGCTGGATCGCTCTGCTGCTGGGCGGCTGGGGCGCGGCGCTCGGCGCTCTGCTGGAGCGGATGGCTGCGCCGGAGCAGACCAGCGCTGAGCGGCGCAGCTTCGTATTCCGGGCGGCGGTAGCGGCTCTTGCCGTGGCCCTGGGCGGCTGGGGAATTGGCCGCCTGGTCGGACCGCGGGGAGCCGACGAGGGCGCTGGAGAGCCTCTGGCAAGCAGTCCCGGCGGCGAACCGGCGCCAGACCTTCCGCCGCCACCCGAAGGGCGGATTGAGCCGGTGCCGGGCACGCGGGCGGAACTGACCAGCAACGAAGACTTCTATCGCATCGACATCAACAGCGTGCCGCCCGTGATCAGCCTCGACGACTGGCATCTGGACGTGGCCGGCCTTTTCCGCAACGCGCGTTCCCTCTCGCTGGAAGACTTGATGGCCTATCCTGCCGTAACCCAGGCGCTGACCCTGAGCTGCATCAGCAACTGGGTCGGCGGCGACCTCATCGGCACCAGCTACTGGACGGGAGCGCGCCTGCGTGACGTGCTCGAAGACCTCGGCCTGCAGCCCGAAGCCGGCGCCCTCTATCTGGAAGCCGAAGATGGCTTCTATGAAACCGTCGTCGCCGAAGATATGATGGACGAGCGGACGCTGCTGGTCTATGCCATGAACGGCGAGACGTTGCCGGTCGAGCACGGCTTTCCCCTCCGCATCTACATCCCCAACCGCTACGGCATGAAACAGCCGAAGTGGATCGTGCGTATGGAGGCAATCGAGGCCTGGCGGCCCGGCTACTGGGTCGATCGCGGCTGGAGCCAGGAAGCGCGCCCGCACATCGTTTCGGTCATCGACACGCTGGCTGCGGAGCCGGACGCCGAGGGCATCGTGCCGGTCGGCGGCATTGCCTGGGCCGGCGACCGGGGCATCAGCCGCGTCGAGCTGCAGGTAGACGACGGGCCCTGGGAGGAAGCCGAGCTGCGTACCCCGCCCCTCAGCGGCCTGACCTGGGTGCAGTGGCGCTACAACTGGCGGGCCACCGAGGGCCGCCATACGTTGACTGTGCGCGCTACAGACGGCGCCGGCGCCCTACAGATCGCCGAGGAGCAGGATGTCCACCCCGACGGCGCCACCGGCTATCACTCTGTACGAGCGCGCATCTGAGGCGCTACACGGCCCGTTAGAAACCAAACTCAAGCCAGTTTGTACTGGTAATAATCGAGCAGGCCAGCGCGATAAAGATGAGCGTCAGGATCAGGCCGCAGCCGCAGCCACAGACGCCGCCGCGCCCCCGGCCAAAGTTGTCCTGCAGCCAGTCGAATAGCCACTGCAGTAAAAACAGCTTCAAAAGCCCTGATAGACATCCTGGGCGATCACTCACGGTTCGGTTCCTCCTGATGGTGGTGACGTTGTCTACTACTGTGTACGTAGAACAACCCGCCGGGTAGCGCGGACATATGACGCGCCTCATACAGTCCTCTAACCTAATTCTGACTCATCTTGGAGATGATAATAGCGAACGATGCGGCGCTCATTGCCGCCCGCTTTTTTCTATGGCTAGCAGCCTTCATCATGGTTGCCACGGCAGGAAAAGTGGCAGTTCTCAATTCCGAATTAAGAGCTTGACGAAGACAAGGTAAGAGGAGGACTTAAGTATGGCTAAAATCGTTGGGATCGATCTGGGCACCACGAACTCTGTTGTAGCGGCGATGGAGGGTGGTGATCCCACCGTTATCCCTACGGCGGAAGGCGGCAACACGATGCCTTCGGTTGTCGCTTTCAACAAAAGCGGCGAGCGCCTGGTAGGCCAGACGGCCAAGCGCCAGGCAGTGGTGAATCCCGAAAACACAGTCTACTCGGTGAAGCGGCTTATGGGCCGTCGCATGGACGAGCCCGAAACGGCGCGCACTCAGGGCATGGTCCCGTATGAAATCGTGGAAGGCCCGGAGCAGGATGCGCGTATCCGCATCCCGGTCGTGAACAAGACCTTCTCGCCGCAGGAAATTTCGGCCATGATCCTGCAGAAACTGAAGCGAGACGCCGAAGCCTATCTGGGCGAGCCGGTCACCGGCGCCGTCATCACCGTGCCGGCCTACTTTAACGATAGCCAGCGCCAGGCCACCAAGGACGCCGGCCGCATTGCCGGTCTGGACGTGAAGCGCATCATCAACGAGCCGACAGCAGCCGCCCTCGCCTATGGGCTCGACAAGAAAGCCGATCAGACCATTCTCGTCTTTGACCTCGGCGGCGGCACCTTCGACGTCTCTATTCTCGACGTCGGCGATGGCGTGATCGAGGTGATGTCTACCAGCGGCGACACCCATCTGGGTGGCGACGACTGGGACGAGCGGATTGTCGATTGGATGATCCAGGAGTTCAAGAAGGATCAGGGCATTGACCTGAGCACGGATCGCCAGGCCCTGCAGCGGCTGCGCGAGGCAGCCGAGAAAGCCAAGATTGAGCTTTCGCAGCTGCAGGAGAGCGAAATCAACCTGCCCTTCATTACCGCCGACGCCAGCGGCCCCAAGCATCTGCAGATGAAGCTGACCCGCTCGAAGTTCGAGCAGTTGACCGAGGATCTGGTCGGGCGCGTGCGCACGCCGGTCGAGAAAGCCCTGAGCGACGCGGGCATCGACATCAAGAAGATTGACGAGGTCATCCTCGTCGGCGGCTCGACCCGTATGCCGATGATCCAGCAGCTCGTTCAGGACATGACCGGCAAGGCGCCGAACAAGAGCGTCAACCCGGACGAGGTGGTATCGCTGGGCGCCGCCATCCAGGCGGGCGTTCTCGCGGGCGACGTCAAGGACGTTCTGTTGCTCGACGTGACCCCGCTGAGCCTTGGTCTGGAGACGATGGGCGCGGTCATGACCACGCTGATCCCCCGCAACACGACCATTCCGACGCGCAAGACGGAAATCTTCAGCACGGCCGAAGACAGCCAGACCGCCGTAGATATTCACGTCCTGCAGGGCGAGCGGCCCATGGCCAGCGACAACAAGACACTCGGCCGCTTCCGGCTGGACGGCATTCCGCCGGCGCCACGCGGCGTACCCCAGATTGAGGTCACCTTCGACATCGACGCCAACGGCATTCTCAACGTGACCGCCCAGGACAAGGCGACCGGCCGCGAGCAGCAGATCCAGATCACCGCGTCCACCAACCTCACCGAAGATGAAGTGGAGCGGATGGTGCAGCAGGCCAAGGAACACGAGGCCGCCGACCGCAAGCGCCGTGAGCTGAGTGAGGCGCGCAACACGGCCGACCAGCTCATCTACACCGTCGAGAAGACGATGCGCGAGCTGGGCGACAAGCTGCAGGCGAACGACCGTCAGCAGGTGGAAGAGCTGATTAACCAGCTCCGCGAGGCGATGCAGGGTGAGGACATAACCCGTATTCGCAACCTCTCGGAACAGCTGCAGCAGGCGACCTACGCCTTCTCCCAGCAGCTCTACCAGACGCAGCAGGGAGCTGGGCCAGAGGCCCAGGCCGGACAGGGCGCCAACGGCGGTGACGAAGACGTCGTCGAGGGTGAGTTCCAGGAACTGTAATCCGGCCGGCGCGGACACCCGGTCCGGGTGGGCGCGCGGGCTCGGTGCACACTGACGTTCACGCGAGTGGGCGGCCTCACCAGCCGCCCACTTTTTACGTGGCGACCGCCCGCAAGCACGCCCACGTGACTCTGGAGGAGACCAACCTGTGACTGAGGAGAGCCAGAAAGTAATACAGAACGAAGAGAGCCCGGACGAGGTCGAGGGCATGGCAGACTGGCACGATCGCTACCTGCGACTTGCCGCCGAGCTGGATAACAGCAAGAAGGCCTACGAGCGCGCCTACGCCCACCGGGCGCAGCAGGAGCGCGAGCGCTTTTTGCGCGACCTGTTGCCGCTGGCCGACAATCTGGAACGGGCGCTCGAACACGCCATTCCATCCGAGCGGGAGACTTCACTCTATGGCGGCATAGAGCTGACCCTGCGCGACCTGTGGCGGACGCTCGAAAAGTACGGCGTGGAGCGGATCGAGGCCCTCGGCATGCCCTTTGATCCCGACCTCCACGAAGCGGTTGCCGTCGTTCCCCATCCGACCCTGGCGCCCGGCACGGTGATGCGTGTCGAGCAGCCGGGCTATCTGCTCGACAGGCGGCTGCTGCGTCCCGCACTGGTCATGGTCACGGCCGGATGAGATTGCCGTCAGAGCGGCTCGTCACGATAATAGACCTGATTCGCTACCCATCCGCAGGGCAATCGAGCAAACATGGAAGTTAAGGACTACTACAAAGTTCTTGGAATTGATCGCAACGCCGATCAGCAAGAGATACGGCGCGCGTTCCGTAAGCTTGCCCGGCAGTACCATCCCGACGTCAACCCGGGCGACCGGGTAGCCGAGGAGCGCTTCAAGGAGATCAACGAAGCCTACGAGGTGCTCTCCGACCCGGAAAAGAGGGAGAAGTACGACCGGTTCGGCGCGCAGTGGCGCCAGTTCGAGCGGGCCGGTGGCCGGCCGGAAGACTTCAACTGGAGCCAGTGGCAGGCCGGGGCCGGCCGTCCGGCCGGCGGCGGCTATCGCACCGTTACGCCGGAGGAGTTCGAGCAGATGTTTGGCGGCGCCGGCTTCTCCGACTTCTTTGAGACGTTGTTTGGAGGCGGTATGGGCGGTTTCCGCACGGATTTCGGCACGGGACGCGCCCAGGCACGCCCGCTCTCCGGCCGGGACATCGAGCATGAGGTGCAGATTACGCTGGAGGAGGCCTTTCACGGAACCACGCGCGCGCTGCAATACGAAGGCGGCCGGGAGATCCAGGCCCGCATTCCACCCGGCGTCAGGACCGGCTCGCGCGTCCGCCTGAGAGGTCAGGGCCAGCCGGGAGTCGCGGGTGGCCCACCGGGCGATCTCTACCTGCGCGTGGAGGTGCTCCCCCACGACCGATTCGAGCGCGAGGGGGACGACCTGCGCACGACCGTGCCCGTTGACCTCTACGTGGCGATTCTGGGCGGCTCCGTCCCCGTCAACGCTCTGGATCGCCAGGTGCGCCTGAACATCCCGGCCGGTACCGAGAACGGACAGGTGTTTCGCCTCAACGGCCTCGGCATGCCCCGGCTGAACGATCCCGGGACGCGCGGGGATCTATATGCTGTGGTCTCGGTGCAATTGCCGCAAAACCTGACCGATCGCGAGCGCGAGCTCTTTGAGCAGCTGCAAGGGATGAGGCAGTGATGGCTAATAGCTTGATGATTCGCAGCCAGGACGAAGACCGGCTCTTTTCGCGCAACGTAACCGCCCGGCTGGCGCGCGTTCCGCTGGACTTCCTCGAGCGGTGCGAGCAGGAGGCGCTGGTGCGGCCCGGCCTGATGCCCGGCGGGGGTATCGGGTACACACTGCACGATATTCACGAGCTGATCCGCATCCGCCGGTTGCAGCAGGACCTCGGCCTGGACCTGGACGCTATCGCCGTTGTGCTGCACATGCGCCGCCGAATGGTGGAGATGCTACGCGAAATGAACGCCCTGGAAGCGCGTATGTGGGAGCGAGAACAGCGGCTGCGCAGCGAGCTTCACCGCCTCCGCCGGCAGCTTTCCGTAGAGGCGCGCTTCCGCTAGGCCGTCGCGCACAGCCCTACTTCTCCAGCTTGAACGGATTCATGTAACCCCGGCGCACGGCCCGCGCTTCCTCCACAGTGATAAACGCCTGGGAGTCAAGCTCGTCCGCAATAGCGCAGACCTTGTTCACGTCGAGGCGGTTGACCGTCGCCAAGACGAGGCCCACGCTGCCGCTCTTCCCCGCCGCCCATTCCAGCGTCGCCCCATAGCCTGCCTTGCGAATCGCCTCCACAATGCCCTGCGCCTTGTAGCGCGAGATGATGCGCACGTTGGCGAAGCCGACAATGTAGCGCTCGTCCAGCCACATACCCACGAGCGTGCCGGCGCTGAAGCCCAGGCAATAGCCCAGAATGTTCCAGACGTTGGACAGGTTGTTGACCACCTCGCCGATAGCCAGGACGTAGACCAGCACTTCAAAAAAACCAAGCGCCGCGGAGCCCAGCTTCGAGCCGCGCATCATCACCAGCACGCGCAACGTAGCCAGCGTCACGCCGATGACGCGCAGCAGGAAAATCACCAGCGCGCCCAGCAGCAGGGCTCCACTCACTTCAAAATCAAACATCGGTCGCCTCTAGATAGTATATTTCAGGAACAATCAATCCGGCCATCGCCCGGCGGCTGCTGTACGGGCAGGTTTCAAACCCGCCCCTACCCTCCCTTCTTGGCTCGCTTCGTCGCCTGGCGCATGAGAATGTGATGGAACTCGCGCTCCGGTTCGCCGGCAGTCGGGCGGCGCAGCACGTACTGGCCGTCGGCGTGCAGCTCCCACGCCAGCCGGTTGTCGTGCAGCGCCTCGTGCAGAACATCGCCCAGACGCTCGCGCAGCGCGGGATCGCTTATCGGCGTCACCAGCTCGACGCGGTCGTGCAGATTGCGCCCGCGCCAGTCTGCGCTGCCGATGTAATACTCGGGCTTGCCATTGTTGTGGAAGTAGAAGATGCGATCGTGTTCCAGGAAGCGGCCCAGGATGCTGATGACGCGGATATTGTCGCTATAGCCCGGTAGTCCGGGGCGAAGCCGGCAGTGCCCGCGCACGATCAGATCGACCTTCACTCCGGCCCGAGACGCCTGATAGAGCCGGCGGATGATTTTCACGTCGTCGAGGGCGTTCATCTTGGCCATGATATGCCCATTGCCCGCGGTCTCCTGGTGCGTTATCTCGCGCTTGATCAGGTTGACGAAGGCGCGGGCCATGTAGCGCGGCGCGACGAGAACGCGCTCGTATCGTTGGGCGGGCGCGTAGCCGGTCAGATAGTGAAAGAGATTGACCACATCCCGGCCAATGGCTGCGTCGCAGGTCAGCAGGCCGATGTCGGCGTAGAGGCGAGCCGTCTTCGGATGATAATTGCCGGTGCCGATGTGACAATAGGTGCGCAGGCCGTCCCGCTCCCGGCGGATGACCAGCGTGGCCTTGGTGTGCGTCTTCAGCCCGACCACCCCATAGGTGACGTGGACGCCCGCATTTTCCAGCATCTGCGCCCACTCGATGTTGTTGGCCTCGTCGAAACGCGCCGTGACCTCCACCAGAACGGCGACCTGCTTCCCACGTTCGGCCGCCTGGATGAGGGCTTTGATAATCGGCGATTGGTCCGAGGTCCGGTAGAGCGTCTGTTTGATAGCCAGCACCTGGGGATCGACAGCCGCCTGTTCCACGAAGCGCTGCACGTTGGCCATGAAGGATTCGTAGGGATGGTGGACGAGCATATCGCCCTGGCGCAACAGGGCAAAGATGTCCGGCGTGACCTGGCTCTCGCCCATGTGCTGCAGCGCCCTGGGCACGACCGGCTCCCACGCCGGATAGAGATGGTCGGCCAGGTCCAGGTCGGCGAACAGGGCGCAATCGGCCAGGTTGAGCAGTCCGTCAATCTCGTACACGTCGTCGGGCTGCAGGCCAAGCTCGCGCATCAGCAGACGCCGGTCGTGTTCAGGCATGGCGCAGCCTACTTCCATCCGCACCACCGGGGCAAAGCGTCTTTCGCGCAGCTCCGCCGAGATCATCGCCAGCAGGTCTTCGGCTTCCTCTTCATCCCGGCGAACGTCCGCGTTGCGCGTGATGCGAAACGGGTGCACGCTGACGATCTCCATGCCCGGAAACAGCTCGGCGACGTGGTGGCTGACCAGCTCTTCCAGCGGCAGATAGCGGCGCAATTCCGGCGCCTGCGGGTCGGGAACGATCTCGTGCAGAGGTAGCCAGCGCGCCGGAGGAATCTTGATCCGGGCAAAGCGCGTCGTGCCGAGCTGCGGGTGGCGGAGAATAATCGAAAGGGAAAGGCTCAGGTTGGAGATGAACGGAAACGGGTGTCCTGGATCGACGATGAGGGGTGTGAGGATCGGATAAATCTCGCGCCGGAAATAGTCGGCCAGGTAGCGCTGTTCATCCGGCGTGAGCATGGCGTAGCTGCAGACCTCGATGCCCGCCATCTGGGACAGCGCCGGCTTCAGCGTATTCTCCCACGCGTCCGTCATCACGTCCTGCATGACCAGGAGCGCCTGGTGGATCAACGCCAGCTGCTCCGTCGGCGTCAGGCCATCGGGCGAAAGCGTGCGCACGCCGGCCGCTTCCTGGCGCTTCAGGCCGCCCACCCGCTTCTGCACAAACTCGTCGAG
>JAAYYY010000529.1 GCA_012515125.1 Chloroflexota bacterium | reverse complement strand
CGCTTCACAGGTCCAGCCGATGCCCCCTGCACTGCCCCATGAGCGAACGCTATAAAGCGCCGGACCGGCGATTGCCAGCCGGCCGGAGACACGCTACAGTAGCGCCATGCGTCTGATCCTCTTTGACATCGACGGCACGCTCATCCACATCAACCGTGGTGGGCGGGCCGTGCTTGCGGCGGCTCTCACCGAGCTGTTCGGCACCGCCGGCCCCATCGAAAGCTACTCGATGGCCGGCAAGAACGACGCCCTGATCATTCGCGACCTGCTCGGCGCGGCTGGCATCCCCCCGGCGGAGATCGCAGCGCGGCTTGACGACATATACGAAGAAATGGGTTGGCGGGCGCCGGCCATTTTCCGCCGCCACGAGATGCGCCCCTGCCCTGGCGTCCCGGCGCTGCTGGCGGCGCTGCAGGAACGCTCCGACGTGCTGCTGGGCCTGCTGACCGGGAATAACCGCGTTACAGCGCCGCTGAAGCTGCAGGCTGCGGGCATCGATCCGGACATCTTCAGCCTGGCTGCCTATGGCTGCGACCAGGCTGACCGCAATCGCCTGCCGGCCATCGCCATGGAGCGGGCACGCGCTCTCATCGGGGAGCCAATACAGCCCACAGACACCGTCGTCGTCGGCGATACGCCGGCCGACATCATCTGCGGGCGCTCTGCCGGCGCGCTCAGCGTCGCCGTCGCTACCGGCCTGCATTCCAGGGAAACCCTGGCGGGCTTCCACCCTGACGTGCTGCTGGACAGCCTGCTCGATACAGATGCGGTCCTGCGCATCCTGACCACGGGGGTTGTGGTCAGCGCCGGTACTTAAGCCCTCACCTAGATAACGGTTCCATCGGGGATAATCGCATTCTTGGGCACGATGACGATGCCGTCGCGCGCCACCCAGTTTTCATGCTCCTCGTCCGGGCGGTCGGGCAACATGCGGATGATGACGCGCCGGCCGATGCGCGCATCTTTGTCGATGATGGCGCCCTCAATCACCGAGCCCGGCCCGATGCCCACGTCCGGGCGGCCCAGCCTGGCGTTCTCGCGCCGGTCCGCGTCCGACTCGTAGAAATCGGCGCCCATCATGACCGTGCGGTGGATGGTGACCCCTCGCCCCACCATAGCGCGCAGGCCAATTACCGAGTAACGAATGGTCGCATCCTGTATCCGGCAGCCGTCGCCGATCAGCACGTGGTGCAGGTGCGCGCTCTCGATGAGCGAGCCCGGCAGGAAGCGCGCGCGCGTATAGATGGGCCGGTCGGGATCATAGATGTCGAACGGCGGCTGGGGTGAGGCCAGCGCCAGATTGACTTCGTAGAAGCGGCGAATCGTACCGATATCTCCCCAGAAGCCGTCGAAGACGTAGCCCATGACCCTGTGTTTCTGCAGCGCCGCGGGCACGATGTCGTGGCCGAAGTCATCGCCGATGCCGTCCAGCAGCTCAAAGAGGACTTCCGTTTTGAAGACGTAGATACCCATCGAGCCCATAAACGGCCGGTCGCTCTCCTCGCGGCTCTCCAGGCCGTCGAGCATCTCCGGGCGCGGCTTTTCGGTGAACGAGATGATCTGGTTGTCGGGACTCATCTTCAGGATGCCCAGCGACGGCGCTTCCTCGGCAGACACGGGCTGCACCGCGACGGTGAGGTCCGCCCCGCTGTCCTGATGAAACTCGACAAAGCGGCGATAGTCCATGCGATAGAGGTGGTCGCCGGCGAGCACGAGCACGTAATCGGTGTGCGCCTCGCGGATCTCCAGCTTTTGCTTGCGCACGGCGTCGGCCGTGCCCTGATACCAGTCCTCGGTGCGCGGCGTCTGCTCTGCCGCCAGAATCTGCACCCATCCCCGCGTAAAGGCGTCGCGGGTGTAGGTGCGGAAGACATGCCGGTGCAGGGAGACGGAATTGTACTGGGTCAGGATGGCGATTTTCTGGATGCCGGCGTGCAGGCAGTTGCTCATGGGGATGTCAATGAGGCGATACTTGCCGCCCAGGGGAACCGCCGGCTTGGCCCGTTCTCGTGTCAGAGGGTAAAGTCGGGTGCCCGCGCCGCCTCCCAGAATCAACCCTAACACGTTGCGCATGTCCACCATACTGTTCTTTTCCCTCCCTGAGGATCTGCTGCGGCCGCTCTTCCGTCTCCTGCCCTCCGCGAAACAGGAACAGCTCGCTGGTACCATTATACATAAAAACGGGAATCTGTTTAGCGCGGGCCCTGAACAGGATCGAGACCAGGCTGCCGTCGCCCTTACAAAGCGCGCAGCGGCCTTAGCGGCGCTCAATCATAGCGAATCATTTCATCAAACAAATCACAGCTCAAGACGACACGCTTGGCGAATTGGAACAGGCGTGCTATGCTCTCGAAAATTCACGGAGACCCATGAGCCGAGTCATCAACACCAATAGCCCGACGAAAGTCCGTAATCAGGCCCGCCGCACGATTGCCGAGATGCTGCGCCTGCTCAGCCGCAAGCCAGAGGTCGATCAGGAAACGAAAGACATGGCGGCGATGATGGTCTATCTGCTGCGCGAGGTCGATGCCAGCGTGCGGCAGACGGTCGAGGCCTGGGAAAAACGGGGCTACTGGATGAAGTCCGAGCGCTTCCTGCGCGACTGGGAGTGGCCGGCCGAAGCCGCCGCGAACCTCGAAGACGTGATCCGCAACGAGGCGTGGGATCTCTTTCCGCAGCTCCTCGCCGAGCTCTATCCCCGCTTCACCGACATCCAGATCAAGAAGATAACGCGCTCGCCCGGCGACTGGCGCGGGGCGCACGCGCGTCTGCTCTCGGAGCCGCCGGCTCCCCTGCCCTGGTGACGTGATCCGGCCGGGGCCGTTCAGGGCGGCCGTGGTGACCACCATGCTCCTGGTGGGGCTGGCGGCGTGTG
>JAAYYY010000528.1 GCA_012515125.1 Chloroflexota bacterium | reverse complement strand
TGCATCATCGCCCATATCGACCACGGCAAATCGACCCTGGCCGACCGGCTGCTGCAGGTCACGGGCACGATTTCCGAGCGGGAGATGCAGGACCAGGTTCTCGACGATATGGACCTGGAGCGCGAAAAGGGCGTCACCATCAAGGCCTCGGCCGTGCGCATGAGCTACACCGCGCGCGACGGGCAGGAGTACGAAATTAACCTTATCGACACGCCCGGTCACGTGGACTTCTCCTACGAGGTCAGCCGGGCGCTGCTGAGCTGTGAGGGCGCGTTGCTCGTCGTCGATGCCACCCAGGGCATCGAGGCGCAGACGCTGGCGAACCTCTATCTGGCGCTGGAGGCCGACCTGGAGCTGGTCGCCGTGGTGAACAAGATTGACCTGCCCGCCGCCCAGCCTGTGGACGTGGCCGAGGAAATCGAGAACCTGATCGGCATCCCCGGTGAAGACGTCATCGCCATCAGCGCCAAGACGGGCGAGAACGTGGAACAGGTGCTGGAAGCGGTCGTGCGGGCCGTGCCGCCCCCATCCGGCGACCCCGACGCGCCCCTGCGGGCTCTCATCTTCGACAGCCACTACGACGCCTACAAAGGCGTGATTGCCTACGTGCGCGTTTTCGACGGCGCCATCCGCGAGCACGACTGGATCAAGCTGATGTCCAACGGCGTCACCGTCGAGCCGCTGGAGGTGGGCATCTTCAGCCCGCGCATGAAAGCGGTGCCCACGCTCACGGCCGGCGAGGTCGGTTACATTGCCACCGGCCTCAAGACGGTGCGCGACGCCCGCGTGGGCGACACGATCACCCTGCGTGACCGGCCCGCCGCCGAGCCGTTGCCCGGCTTCCAGACGGTCAAGCCGATGGTCTATGCCGGCCTCTACCCGACCGAGGGCGAGGATTACGAGCTGCTCAAAGAGGCGCTGGAGAAGCTGCAGCTCAACGACGCCGCGCTCGTCTACCAGCCGGAGACCTCCAACGCGCTCGGCTTTGGCTTCCGCGCCGGATTCCTGGGCCTCTTCCACATGGAAATCGTCCAGGAGCGGCTGGAGCGGGAGTATAACCTGGACATCGTCTTCACGGCGCCCAGCGTGGAATACCGGGTCATTCGCCGCAACACGGGCGAGGTGGAGCTGATCGACAGCCCCGCCGAGCTGCCCGACCCGGCGGAAATTGAGGCGATCCTCGAGCCGTGGATGAAGCTGCAGATCTTCACGCCCGAGGAGCATTACGGCGTGGTCATGGACCTGGTGATGAAGCGGCGCGGCTCCCTCACCGGGCAGGACCATCCGGCGCCCGGCCGTGTCGTGCTCTCCTTCGACATTCCCCTGGCCGAGATGATCGTCGATTTCTACGACAAGCTGAAGAGCAGCACCCGTGGTTATGCCTCGATGGATTACGAGTTCGACGGCTACCGGGCGTCCGACCTCGTCAAGCTGGAGGTGCTGGTCAACAAGGTGCCGGTAGATGCGCTGGCGATGATCGTTCACGAGGAGGACGCCTACCATCGCGGGCAGCGGCTCGTCACCCAGCTCAAGAAGGAGATTCCCCGCCAGCTCTTCGAGGTGCCGATCCAGGCTGCCGTGGGCAAGCGTGTGATCAGCCGGGCCACGGTGAAGGCGCTGCGTAAGGATGTGCTCGCCAAATGTTACGGCGGCGACATCACCCGCAAGCGCAAGCTCCTGGAGAAGCAGAAGAAGGGCAAGAAGCGCATGAAGATGATCGGCAACGTGGAAGTGCCGCAGGAAGCGTTTATGGCGGTGCTCAAGATCGGAGAAGAGTAGGTACTGCTCCGGTTAGTTGCTGCCGTCGTTCCCCCATGCCCCTCTACCAGCAGCTCGTCTTCCCCCTTCTACGCCGTTTCGACCCGGAGACGGTCCACGACCTGACCGTCGCAGCGCTGGCGCTGGCCCAGCGGAACGCGGCGGGTCGCCGGCTGCTGCAGCAGATTCGCGGCCCGGTCCCCCCGCAGCCTGTCGTCGTCTCCGGCCTGCGTTTCCCCAACGTGCTCGGCATCGCCGCCGGCTTCGACAAGGAGGCGGAGGTCGCCCCCGGCCTGGCGGCGCTCGGCTTCGGCCACGTCGAGGTCGGCACGCTGACGCCTTATCCCCAGCCCGGCAACCCGCGCCCGCGCATCTTCCGCCTGCCCGCCGACCGGGCGCTGATCAACCGTATGGGCTTTCCCAACCGGGGCGTCGCCGCCGCGCTGCACCACCTGCGCCGCCTGCCGCGCCCGCGCGACTTCGTCGTCGGCGTGAGTATCGGCAAGCAGAAAGAGACGCCGCTGGAGGACGCCGCGCGCGACTATCTGGCCCTGATGGACGCCGTCTACCCGTTCGCCGACTATCTGGCCCTGAACGTCAGCTCGCCCAACACGCCGGGCCTGCGCGCCCTCCAGGGAGAGCGCTACCTGACTGCCCTGCTGCAGACGCTCGTGCAGCGCCGGGCCGAGCTGGCCGAGCAACATGGCGCCGTCCGCCCGCTCTGGCTGAAGGTCGCGCCCGACCTGACGCCCGGCGAGCTGGCGCAAATCGTCGCCGCGGCCCTCGCCGCCGGGGTCGAGGCGATTATCGCCACGAACACCACCATCAGCCGCCCGCCGCTGCGCAGCCCGCACCGCGACGAGAGTGGCGGGCTGAGCGGCGCGCCGCTTGCCCCGCTCAGCCTGGAGCTGCTGGCCCGGCTGCGCGAGCTGGCCGGCCCGGACCTGCCGCTGGTCAGCGTGGGCGGCATCTTTACCGCCGCCGACGTCGCCGAACGGCTGGCAGCCGGCGCTGCGCTGGTGCAGCTCTACACCGGCCTCGTCTACGAAGGGCCGCAGGTGGCAGGGCGCATCCTGCGGGCGCTGGCAGCCGCGCCGCAGTAGGGAATTAAGAGGGATAGAGAAGGGCGCCCGGCAAGCTTTCGTGCCGGCGCCACCTTACAGTATAATCGGCCAGAGAATAGGGCCGGACATCGACGATGAAACGACTGGAAGCAAGCGTCTACGGACAGGTGCAGGGAGTCTCTTTCCGCGTGGCTATCCGGCGTATCGCCCAATCGCTGGGGCTGCGGGGCTGGGTACGCAACGAGATGGATGGCAGCGTGCGCGTCGTCGCCGAGGGCGATGAAACGGCCCTGCGCAAATTGCTGGCCTATCTTCACGATGGGCCGCCCCTGGCGCGCGTCGTCCGGGTCGATACGGAGTGGCGAGAGGCGACCCGCGCCTTCTCCAGCTTTCAGGTGAGAATGTAGCATGGACAGTACAGCGCGCGCACAGGGCGTAGAAGGGCGAGAGCGGCTGGCCTGGGCCATCCTCATCGGCAGCTTCATCATCTGGGTGGCCCTGTTCATCTCTGTCCCCGTCCTGCTCAACCGCTACGTGCAGACGGCCCGCCGGCCGATGGTGCTTGCCGTGCTCGCCGACGAAGGCACGGTGGGCCTCAGCGATGCGCGCGGGCGCCGCCCGGCTATCCGGCCCGGCGAGCCGCCGCAGATGGTCGAGGGACAGGCGACTATCCTCACCAATACGACCGACAGCGCGCTTGTCCAGGTTTTCACGCCCGACGAGAGCGAGCTGCTGGCCCGTATGGTCGTCTATGGCGCGACAAACCTGGACGTCATCGAGGCCGATGCCCCGCGCTTCCGCGCCAGCGGCGAGCAATACGAGCTGCAGTTGGACCTGCACGGGGGCCGCATGCGGGTGACTGTGCCGCCGCGTGAGGGCCGGCCCCTGCACCTGCTCATCCGCACGCCCCAGGGCGGCGAGGTGCTCCTGGAGCAGGCGGGCCAGTACAACGTAGACGTTTCTAACCTGGAGACATGGGTCGTCGTCCAGCAGGGCACCGCCCTGACGACGTCGTCCGGGCAGCAGCTCGCCGTAGGGGAAGGCCAGGGCGCCGTCCTGCGCGAGAATGCGGCGCCGGACGGCCCGACGGACACGGCGCGCAACCTGATCCGCAACGGCGACTTCAACGACGGGATTGCCGGCTGGGATGCCGCCGCCTGGTTTATCCAGCGCGGTGACCAGAATACCGGGGAGACGACGATCAGCGACCTGGGCGGCGAAAAAGTCCTGCGTTTCCATCGCGTCGGCGAAGGCGCCGCCAGAACGGAAATCTGGCAGGCGGTCAATCAGGATCTCGCCGACATGGAATCGCTGCAGTTCCTGGTCACGCTGCAGATTACCGCGCAGAGCCTGGGTGTCTGCGGTCAGGTCGGCAGCGAGTGCCCGCTCTTCGCGGTGATGGAGTACGAGGATATTTATGGCTCCAGGCGCACGTGGCAGCAGGGCTTCTATGCTTTTGGCACGCCGATCCCGAACTTCACCCCGGCGTTCTGCACCTCCTGCGAGCCGCCCGTCAACGACCACGTGCACGTGCCCATGCACGAGCTATCCACCTGGGAGTCGGGCAATCTGCTGACCCAGCTCGCCCAGCAGAACATCCAGCCCCGGCGCCTGCTGAGAGTTGGCCTCAAGGCGCAGGGGCACACTTTTGAGACGCGGGTGTATGACGTGTCGCTCGTCGCCCGCTGACGGATCGCCTTTTCTGAGCTGTGATTTGAATGATCTGCATGATTGACGATGATTTTCCGCCTGAGAGCGGCGAAATCATCGTCACTCATGACAATCAGATAAATCATAGTTCAGAGGCGGGCAGGGATGCCGGCTGCGCACGCGATCCGAGCCTGACCTACTCCTCCCCCGTCCAGTTGCGCAGCCAGGCCTCCAGGTCTTCCGGGCTGTTGGCGACGACCGGCGTAAACTTGACGCCCGGATAGTTCTGCCGGAACCAGGACGCCGTGAGCACGCCGGGCCAGTGGTGCGGGTTGACGGCTATCACGTGCCGGTGCTCCAGGTCGCCGATGCCGGCGTCGTCGGCGGAGAAGCCGATGGTGTGGCGCCCGGCGTAGCTCCCCCGCGCGGCGGCGACAATCCACTTTTCCGTTGCCGTGGGCGGCATGAGCACGTAGACGCGCCGGTAGCTCAGGCGCGGGTCGCCGCTGGGCACGAGCTGCATCTGCCGCGAGACGCGAACCAGCCGCTGGGCCAGCAGCCGCGCCCCCCGGTCGGCGACGAAGCGGATGTCGTACAGGCCCTCCATGTCGGCGCTGAAGGTGTAGCGCCAGATGGCCCGCCCGTCCTTCTGCCGGGCGCCGCCAAAGACGGCGACGGCCCGCTGCCGGTCCGGGCGGCGCACCGCCAGCTCCACGTAGGGGTGGTTGCGCACAGCCGACACCTCGACCTCGACTACCTCTTCCGGCTCCGGCTCTTCGGGTAGCAGGTTGATGTAGGTATCGCCCGGCCCGACGATAGCCAGATTGCGCTTGTAGTGCCCTTCAGGCAGCAGCACGACGTTGTGCCAGAAGACCGACTGCTGCCGCTTGGGCAGCGAGGGCGCCGAGCGCAGGTAGATGGTGATCGTATTGGCCTGGGCTTCCGCCACCAATCGCAGCGTCCCCCAGTAGCTCAGCGGCTGGGCCGGGTCCGACCAGACGATGAGCGGGCTGGACGGGTCCAGGCCGCCCGTCGGGTCGATGCCGATCTGAACGTTCACGTCGCTGGCCTCGCGCTTGCTGCCGGGCTTCTCGTCCTCGCTGGACCAGGCCTGGGCGAGCGCGGTCAGCTCGTAGCGGTTGCCCGGCGCCGCCGGAACCTGCTGCCACAACCCCGCCGTGTGCGTGGCAAACGGGCTGCTCACCCGCTGCACGGTCAGGTTATCCAGCTCGTAGGCGTCAAAGACCGGCTGGCAGTTCTTCCACGACGGCTCGCCGGGGGCGGCAGGCAGCCACCACGGCGCCCAGCCCGCCGCGGTCTGCAGCGTCTCGTCGTTGCGGTAGGGGCCGAAATCTTCTCCCAGCCCCGGGTTTTGTAGCAGGTTCTCCTGATCCATTGCCTACTCCCTGAAAATCCGGACTCTCTCGCCGTATGTACGGGCGGGTTTCAAACCCGCCCCTACGGCTCCGGAATCGTATAGCTGCTGATGGTGTACTCCAGCGTTTCCAGGTACACGTCCCCGAACTCGTTGTCGTACATCGCCGTGAACAGCAGGAACGTCGTGCCGCGCGCCTCCAGGAAGCTGATGCCCGACATGTCGCTGGCTGCGGAGGTCCACGTCAGCCGCTCGCTGCCGTCTGGCTGCACGCGGTCGTCGAGGAAGCGCATGTCCTGGGCATACGCGTCCTTCAGCCACTCGCGGCCTAACTGGGCGGCCTGCGTGCGGCTGAGTTCCGTGCCCTCGTCAAAGGTGATGTTCTGAATGACGGCGTGCCCGTCTGGCGCGTAGAAGGTGTCGATAATCGTCGTGCCGTCTTCGGTGCGCTCGTACTGCCACGCGGTCGGGACATCAATCTCAAACAGGTCATTGGGGCCGGTGAAGTTATACACCCACAAATACTCGGCCTGCCCCTCGGCGGCGGCCTGCGGGTTCACCTCCGCAGTGCCCAGCACCTCGCCGTAGAGGGCGTCGTAGGCGTCGAAAAACTCCTCGTCGGCCCAGAAGTCGTAGCTGTAGATGATCGGCCCGTACTGGTCGTAGAAGGTGACGACGGTCTGCGGCACGCCGTCGAAGGTCAAATACTTGGTCACGGTCGCCTGGCCATTGCTCTGGTCGATTTCCTGGCTGATCAGCTCGTAGTCGGCGAAATCGTCAAAGAAGTTGAGGTCGCGATGGGTGACGAAGTTCGCAAACGCCTGGCCGTCGAGCTCGTAGCCGGTATTGGTGATCTGCACGTAGATGAAGCCGGTGCCATCGGGCGCGTCGAAGCTCGCCGCGCCGCTGCTCTCCTCGCTCCGCCAGCGCGACGGCGGGACGAGCGAGAAGCCGCCCGACGAATGGGTAAACGTGCTCGCCGCCAGCGCCAGCTCCGGCGCCTGGGCTACAGTCGGCGCGGCTGTCGGCGGCTCCTTCTGCGTCGGGCGCGGCGCGGGCGTGTCGGTTGCCTGGGTCTCCCGCGTATCCGTCGCTTGCGGCTCGGCGGTGTTCTCCGGCTCGGCGGTGTCGGTCGGCTCGGCCGGCGGTGGGGCCGCCGTTTCGGAGGCCGCCTCTGTCGCCGCCAGGGTGGGGACGTCCGGCGTGTCACCGCCGCAGGCCGCCAGCAGGAGGAGCATCGTCAGGAACAAGAGCAGATTACCAGCCAATCGTCTCATAACGGTTTTATTCACTCCGTCTCACTTTTCGTCAAAACCAAGGCCCCGCTCTTTGAGCGAGACGTACCGCTGCCGCCCGATAATGATATGGTCCAGCAGCTCGATGTCCAACAGCCTGCCGGCGCTGGCGAGCTGCCGCGTGACCTGGATGTCTTCCGGCGACGGCGACGGGTCGCCCGACGGGTGGTTGTGGACGACGATGATCGCCGCCGCGTTCTCGCGGATGGCGGCCCGGAACAGCTCGCCCACGCGGACGACGGAGGCGTTCAGGCTGCCGACGTAGATCACGGGCATCTGCAGCACGCGGTTGCGCGTGTCCAGCAGGATGAGGCGCAATTGCTCCTGCTCCAGCAGCATCATCTCGGCCATGAGCAGGTTGGCGGCGTCGGCCGGGCTGGTAATGCGGCGCCGTTCCTCCGGCGCCGCCGCCAGTAGCCGCCGGCCGATTTCGAACGCCGCTTTGATGTCAATGGCCTTTGCCGGGCCGATGCCGTGTACTGCGCATAGCTCGTTAATCGAGGCGCGGGCGAGGCCGGTCAGGCCGTTGAACTGCACCAGCAGCCGCTCGGCCAGCCGGACGACGTTTTCGCCGCCGACGCCGGTACGCAGCGTAATCGCCAGCAGCTCGGTTGTCGATAGCGCTTCTGGCCCACTGTGCATGAGCCGCTCGCGCGGGCGTTCGTCGCGCGGCATGTCGCGGATCAGGAGCGCGTATTCCACGTTGCTATCCATCGAGCGTACTCCAGATTGTCAGGTTGGGCGGGTTGGTGGGAGATTGACATAATGCTGAGCGGTCTTCTCAAGACGCTCCGCGCTCCGCAACCAGGAGCGATTCTGGAAAATCGCTCTACGGGCAACCCGCCGTCAGGGCGATGTTAACATAAGGCGAGGCAGCGGCCCGGCGGGCCGTTGCCTCGCCTGCGCAACCCTCGATGTTAGGGAACGGCTTTCATCAGCTCGACCAGCTCGTTCCACTCTTCCGACGTCATATGCAGCGTAACGCCGCCCAGCTCCAGATGATAGACGAATTCGCCTTCCTCTTCACTGCGCCAGACAAAATAAGCATCGGTCTCGGCCAAAATATCTTCTTCGTCGTTGTTATTCATCACGATACCTCTTTCTCCTGTTGGTCAATCAGACAGTCTCGGTCAGGCGCGCCGGCCGGGGGAGGGGGCGCGCGTAAACCCGCATCACATGATCCGGCTCCACCTCCCAGCCCGCAGCAGTCAGCGCCTCGGCCACACGCGCGGTATTGGCGGGTCGGGCGCGCAGGCTGCTCGCGCCACGGGCCTCGGCCAGTTCGCATAGCTCGCGCCACAACTGCGGCAGCCGCTCGTCCTCGGCGGCGGCGAGGTTGACCCAGAAGCGCTCCTGCTCGCCGTTGCTTTCGTCCCCTTCGCTGTAGGCCACAAGGCCGGCGTGCAGGTCATGCCCATTATCCCACCAGAGCAGCCGCCTCTCCTGCACGAACCGCGGCAGCTCTGGCAGCAGCGCCTGCCACGACCACCACTCCTCGACCAGCCCGCCGGCCGC
>JAAYYY010000002.1 GCA_012515125.1 Chloroflexota bacterium | reverse complement strand
GTTCGCCGAAACGCTCTGGGAAGAGCTGGATTACGAGCTGGAGGCGGACAACGCCGAACGCTTCGCCGAGATGTTTGCCGATGTGGACGGGGTCTACATTCCGCTCGTCTACCGCCGCCATTCGACGCGGCGCGTGCTGGTACTGGAGAACGTCGAAGGAATCAAGATCACCGATCTGGAGGCTATCGAGGCTGCCGGTATCGACCGCCGCCTGGTCGCCGACCGGCTGCTGGACACCTATTTCCGGCAGATTTTCCGGGAAGGCTTCTTCCACGCAGACCCGCATCCCGGCAACCTGTTCGTCCTGCCTCGCAATGGACAGGAGTGGGAGTCAGGGACGGAGTCGCGGCCCTTTTACCTCATCTTTGTCGATTTCGGCATGGTCGGCCGCATCGGCGAGCTGCGCAGCAACAATTTACGCCGTCTGCTCGTCGCCCTGACCCAGCAGGATGCCCGTACGGTAACGGACGTAGCGAGCGACCTGGGCTTCCTGCTGCCCGGCGCCGATCGCGACCGCATCAGCCAGGCGCTCGCCGCCATGCTTGCGCAATCCTGGGGCCGGACCCTGCAGGAGCTGACCCAGCCGGACCCGGCCGAAGTGCAGCAGATGATGCGGGAGTTCAAGGACATCCTGTTCGCGTTCCCGTTCCAAATACCGCAGGATTTCATCTATTTCGGCCGGGCGATTGGTATGCTCTCCGGGCTATCCTCGCTGCTCGATCCGAGCATCAACATCTGGCGCAAGATAGAGCAGTACGGGCGGGAGCTTATGCAGCGGGAGGGCGCCGCTCATGCGGGCCTGGAAGAGCTGCTGAACGCCGTGCGCCCGCTGCTCTCCCTTCCCGGGCAGCTGCAGCGCGTGCTCTCGGCTGCGGAACAGGGAAGGCTGATCGTACAGACCACGCCCGATGCGGCAACCGTCGAGCGGCTGCAACGGTTGGAACGACGCATGACCTACCTCCAGCTGACAGTCCTTACCGGCGCCGGACTGGTCAGCGGGACGCTCTATTTCCTGCGGCGCCGCAGACAAGACAAGGAACATTAGGCAAGGAATGATCGAAATCTTCACCGACCGGGCAGCCGACATACCGGCTGCCGAAGCGGCTCTTCTGGGAATTCGAGTCGCGCCGCTGTTCATTAATTTCCCGGAGGGGCAGGTCGATTCGGCCGAGCTGGAGCCCGACGCGTTCTATGACCGGCTGAGAGAGATGTTCCCCACAATCCCGGCGACGGCCCAGCCGTCGCCGGGTATCTTCGCTGACCTTTACCGGCAGGGCCAGGGGCCGGCGCTGTCGATCCATATCTCTTCGGGCCTCAGCGGGACTGTGCAGTCAGCCCAATTGGGCAGCGGCGATGTCGAAAGGGACGTGACCGTTGTGGACACGATGACCCTCTCCGGCGGGCAGCGTTACCAGGTGCTGTTTGCCGCCCAGGCCGCAGCCGCCGGCTGGACGATTCCGCAGATTCTCGAGCGACTGGACCAGATTCGGGCGGGTACGGAAGTCGTCTTCACGCTGGAAACCATGGAGTATCTGGCCCGCGGGGGGCGTATCGGCCGGGTACGGGCGCTGGCGGGGATGTTGCTGAATATAAAGCCGGTCATTCGTGTGGCCCATGAAGACGGCAAGTATTCAAGCGTGGGCAAGGGGCGCACCATCCGGCAATGCCTGGAGCAGATCGCCGGGCACCTGGCGGAACGCTACGGCGACGAGCCCATGCGCCTGACGCTCATGCACGGGCAGTTGCCCGAGCAGGCGGATGCGCTGGCAGGCCTGCTGAGCGAGCGGCTGGACGTGGTCGAGTGCGAAGTACTGCGCGTGTCGCCGGTTCTTGGCGTGCACACGGGCCCCGCGGTCGTCGGCGCAGCCCTCGTGCCGCAGCGCCTGATGGCCCTTTAGCGGCTACTGCGGGCGCTCTACGACCGCGCTTTCAGCGCATCGACCAGCTCGACGTACGCGGTCATCGCCTGCTCTCGCGACTGACCGGCCAGCCGCTTCCAGGCATCGTATTTAGCCCGGCCCACCGGATCGGTGAAGCCGGGCCGCTTGCCCCGCACGTCTCCCTGTGTGGCCTGTTTGTACAGCCCATACAGCTTCAGCAGCGTCTCGTTGCCCGGCCTCCCGGCGATATGCTACACGTCCTCTGCCGCCGTCTCAAAGCGTTTCAGCAGATCCTCCATCGTTCCCTCCTTATCGTCCGGCAATCAATGGCTCCCCGGTCGTGGTGTGGCGCAGGCGCTTTTCGGCTGCATAGGGCAGGATAGTCATCACCTCGCCCGCCGCAACCTGTGCCTGGATGGCGCGCCAGAAGGAGACATCCAGCAGGTTGGCGTGGCGGGCTAGAAACGCTTCGCGCAGCGGCCCGTAGACGCCGACGAAATTGATGAACTGCTCCGGAAAAACGTCGTCGTCGCCCACTCCATACCACGGCTCCGCGGCGAGCTCGTCGTCCAGCGAGCGGGGCGGTGGCAGGCGCCGGAAGTTGCACGTGGTCAGCAGGCAAAGCTCGTCATAGTCATAGAAGATGACCCGGCCGTGGCGCGTCACGCCGAAGTTCTTCAGAAGCATGTCACCGGGGAAGATGCCCGTGTAGGCCATATCCTTAACGGCCTGCCCGTAATCGACGACAGCGGCGATGGCGGCCTCTTCGCTCGCCTCACTCAGATAGATGTCCAGGGGAATGATGCGCCGCTCTACGTAACAGTGCTTGACGATCACCCGGTCGCTGTGGACCTCTACGGTGCCCGGCGCGTTTGCCAGCAGCTCGGCGATCAGAGAGGGGTTGAAGCGCGCCCGGGAGAATTCGAGATGCTCAAACTCCTGGGCGTCCACCAACCGGCCGGCGCGGTCGTGCTTGAAGACAAGCCGGTACTTGTCCATGACCGCCTGACGGGTCGTCTTCTTCGGCTGGCCGAAACGATCTTTGATGATCTTGAAGACGAGATCGTAACCCGGCATGGTGAAAACCGTCATGACCATGCCGCGCTGGCCCGGGGCTATCTCGAACAGGTCGTGGCTGGTCGCCAGATGGTGAAGAATATCCCGGTACAGCTCGGTCTTGCCGTGTTTGTTATAGCCGATGCCGATATACAGCTCGGCGATACGCTTGCGAGGCATGATCGATTTGAGGAAACGCACGAGGTCGTAGGGGCGCTCCACGTCCACGTGGAAATAGGAATGGGCGAAGCTGAAGAGGATGCTGACGTCGTTTTCGTCGAGCAGAACGGCGTCCAGCGCCAGCCCATCGTCCTCGTGGCGCAGAGCCAGGACGAACGGCAGCCGGTGGGAGCCACTGAGCAGGCGGCCGACGACGTACGCCCCTTTTCCGCGATAAAAGACGGCGTCTACCATCTCGGCCCGCTCGACTACCCGCAGCGCCCCCACCGCGCGCAGGCGCTGCTCGATGGTTGCCGCCGCCAGAGCGATGTCGCCATCTCGATCGGCATAGGGCGCCGTGAAGGGCAGGTCGTCCAGGATCTGCGCGACCAGCTCCGCCGTCCGCGCGGCGCGCCCATAGGAACGGTAGACGGCCCGGCGCGGCTGGTTGGGCGGCAGGTCATAGTCGGTATCTACGAACTCGATGCCGGGATCGACGCCTACCGTGGCGAAAATACGGCGCGTCGCCGAGTTAAAGAACGTCTCGGCCAGCTCCCACGTATCGCAGGGCGCAATCAGACCGGAATAGACGGCCTTCATGCTCGTCCAGATAATCTGATCCTGCACGCGCTCGCCCAATAGCACGCGGATCTCTTCGACAACGCTGTCGATGCTCTGCCGGTAGAGGTCCAGCCGGGCACGGCTGTCGTCTTGCATGCCGTGCCAGTCACGCGACTCAAAGCGCCATCGCGCCCGGCGCGTCAGGGCGCGGAAGAGCCGGTCGTACTCGTTGTAGGCGGCAAATATCGCGTTGGCTCCCACGTTGGCCAGCCGGCTGGCAGTCATCCGTGGCGCCAGCTCTTCGGCAGGCGCCTTACCCACTGGCAGCGACTCGGTCACGTTTCAGGATGTCGCCGCTCAGGCGCCAGTCAGAATCCGGCGCACTCGCTCGGCCAGCCCAGTGTCCTCAATGCCCAGCGTCTGGCGCAGCAGCGAGAGCGGCGGCTCGGTGAGGCGCCGTCCGTCAGGCAGGATCACCGTCGGGACGCTGGCATAGCCGCCATTGATCTCGATCAAGCGGCGGCGCCCGTCGGGGTCGGCGTCGATATTCACGATTTCCAGCCGGGAGAGATGTTCCCTGAGGAACTCCTCGACCATGCGGGCCTGACCGCAGCGGTTCGACGTGTACAGGATGACGGGCCCTTCAGAATCTGTCATTTCTTCTATTCCTCTTCGTGGGTTGCTGCGCGCTCGGCCGCCTCGTACGCTTCCTGGCTGATGTAATGGCCGCCCTCGATTTCCATCGAGATCGGGTGGTAGTTGCGGTCAAAGATCACCACCGTCGGCATCGGCCGGAAACAACGGCTATCTACCAGCGTCTTCTGCCAGATGTAACCGCCTTCATCGTGAGGGTTGAGATCGTACTGGCGGTCCACGCGAATACGCAGCGGCTGCCCACAGCGGTCGCAAACTGCATAGAGGTAGATGCCGCGCTCATCCCTGGGGGCTTCTGGTTGTCCGAAAAGTCTGCGTAGAAAGCTCACTGTGCCACCCCGGCTATTCGTATGACGTCGCTGACTGACAGCGTCCATTATAGCAGAAAGGAGAGCAGGCAGCGGAACTATGCCAAAAGCAACGTTGCCACCCGGCCGGCTAGGGATTAGAATCGGCGGCACGCAAACTGCTTATTCGCTTCACCCAGCACCCGGGTAACGCCGATTGAGACAAAGACAAGGAGAACACGATGGCTGATCGGGATGACATTGGCAAATTACAGGGTAAGCGGATTACCGCCGGCAATGAGCCGACCACCAGATACGTTGGCGATCTGGAAAAGTCGTCTGCCGAACATCAGGCTGCCCTGAAGCGCATCATGGAGAATGGGGTGGCTACGGGAGTGCGCATCCTGGCTTACCACGACTGCTGCCCTGTATGCCGCGCCTACGAAGGGGCCTACAATTTCGACGATGTACCCGAGCTTCCGCACATCGGCTGCTCCCATCCCCTGGGCTGCCGCTGCCATTATGCCCCTATTCTGGATAGGCGCGGCCCTTAGCGACCCGCAATACCCCGCTTGCTCTGCGAGGGCTGCCTTCACCGGGAGGCGGCCCTCCTTTCTTTTCCGGTGGTACTTTATTCCTATTTCTGTATTTTGGCGTCCCCATCCGCGCATATTACTCATGCAGTAATCCGCTGCGCTGTCGTGCCCCAACCAACAGAATAGAGAGGAGGACTCCGTGAAAGGAAAGACTCGTATCCGTTTCTGGCTGATTCTAGCCGCGGTGCTGGCTGTTATCGTCATGGCCGCACCGACTTTCGGCGCCGATCGCGCGCAGGATGAACGTCCTGGGCCGGTGGACCGGGTGCAGCGTGGTCCGGCGCCCATCGTCGGCGCCGACAGCCCGTTTGCCATTCCTGGACAGTATATTGTCGTCTTTGAGAAGGGGGCGCGGGGGCGCTCTGTCAATAACGCGGCCCAGGCGGCCGAGCGCGCCGGGGGCAGGATTCTCCATCGCTACGACACAGTCCTTGATGGTTTTGCCATCCAGATGCCTGAAAAGGCACTCGAAGGGCTGCGGAACAATCCGAACGTTGCCTATATCGAGGTAGACCAGAGGGTGACCATCGACGTGACCTGGGGGCTGGATCGTATTGACCAGCGTAATCGACCTCTGGATAACGTCTACAATCCGAACGGCAACGGCAGCGGCGTCCACGCCTACATCATCGACACCGGTATCCGCGCCACGCACAATGAGTTCAGCGGGCGTGTGGGCAATGGTTACGATGTCATCAACGGCGGCGCTCCGGACGACTGCAACGGGCACGGTACGCACGTCGCCGGGACGGTGGGCGGCACGACCTACGGCGTCGCCCCGGCGGTGACGCTGCACGGCGTTCGTGTCTTGAACTGCAGCGGCTCCGGCTCCACCTCCGGCGTCATTGCCGGCGTCAACTGGGTGACCAACAACCACCAGGACCCGGCCGTCGCCAATATGAGCCTGGGTGGAGGCGCCTCCAGCGCGCTGGACAACGCCGTCAACAACTCGATCAATGCAGGCGTGACCTACGCTGTCGCCGCAGGGAACAGCAATGCCAACGCCTGTAACTACTCGCCGGCCCGTGCTGCGGCGGCCCTGACGGTCGGCGCGACCACCTCGTCGGACGCCCGTTCGTCCTTCTCCAACTATGGGAGCTGTGTGGACATCTTCGCCCCCGGCTCAAGCATTACGTCGGCCTGGCATACCAGCAACAGCGCCACCAATACGATCAGCGGCACGTCGATGGCGAGCCCGCATGTAGCCGGCGCCGCCGCGCTCTACCTGGGCAACAACCCCGGCGCTTCGCCCAGCGCCGTCGCCAGCGCGCTTATCGGCAATGCGACCACGGGTGTGCTCAGCGGTATTGGCAGCGGCTCGCCCAACCGGCTGCTCTACGTGGGCGGCGGCGGCGGTGGTCCTGGCCCCACGCCAACGCCCGTTCCTCCGACCCCGACCCCACCGCCCGGCGGCGGCGCGCCCTGCACCGGCTGCGAGCAGTTTACCGGCTCCTTGAGCGGCTCTGGCGACGCCGACGTGCAGCCCAATGGCAACTACTACTACAGCAGCTCCGGCGACAGCGAAGGCTGGCTGCAAGGACCATCCAACGCCGATTTTGACCTCGCCCTCTACCGGTGGAACGGTCTCTGGTGGTCGCGAGTGGCTGTCTCGCAGGGCGTAACCTCCACCGAGCATATCAACTACAACGGCAGCGCCGGGTATTACTACTGGCGCATCTACTCTTATAGTGGCTCGGGCAGCTACACCTTCTGGCTCGACCGTTAGCGAGCCGTTGTAGACACCCAGTTCTGACAGAGAGGGGCTCCCCGCGAGCCCCTCTTTCTGTATAATGGGCCTTATGGCCCTCTTGCTGCGCCTGGCGCGCTCCCCGGTCGCCGGCTGGTTCATTGCCTTCATCCTGGCTCATGCCGCCTTTCTGCTGCCGGCCGAACGGCTCTACCAGACCCGCAGCCTGCTGGCCTTCTACCATCCGCAGCCGTCCTATGCCGTACATATCGTTCTCGTGCCGCGACGCCGTCTGGCCGACCTGACTGCCATCGGCGCAGAGGATGCCGAATTCCTGCAGGACCTTTTCGCCGCGGTGCGGCACCTCGTGATACAGCTCGATCTCGAGCCGGGCGGCTATCGCCTCATCGCCAACGGCGGCGCCTGTCAGGACGTGCCGCACCTGCATTTCCACCTGATCAGCGATGTGCCCGCGCGCAGCGGGCGCTAGACGGGTGCCTGCCGTTTGCCCCTGCTCTGGAATCGGCTATCGTTACGCTCTGTGATTGCGTTGAGGCATGGATTCGCGGGTTCCTGGGTGGGGACGGAGTGGCCGGGCCATGCGTGATTCGCTCGACCGCGACCGCCTCAGCATTGTCAGCGCTGCCCTGCTGCTAACCCTCGCCTTCTCCCGCCTCGTCGATGTGCCGGTGCGGCAGTATGAATTGCCGGTGTTCGGTTCTCCCCTCGGGCTGACCCTCTCTGGCTCCACGCTCCTGCTGTTGCTGGCTGCCGGCCTGGGCGCCACGGGCATGCAGTCCCTCCTGCAGGGCCAACCTGGCGTCGCGCGTCCGCGACGCGCGACAGCCATCTACTGGATTCTGCCCGCACTGCTCGGCGCGGCCTCTGTCGCCTGGCTGGGATCGCTCGACGACCTGGGCGACTGGACCCTTGCGATGCTCGGCGCCCTGGCGCTGGTTCCGCTGACCTTCGCATGGGAGTATGCAGCGGCGATGGTTGCGCCGGCGACCCCCGAAGATGGAGCGCCCGCGCCTTACGTGTCTTGGCGGCTGCTGGCCCTGGTCTTGCTGGTGGGCCTCATCTCGTTCTACACGCTGGTCGATGCCCGGCTGCGGCTGCTGGCGGGCGGCCCCCTGCTCTTTGGGCTTGCGACTCTGCTCGCCGCCCGCCTTTTCTGGGTTGGGGCCCGATCATTGCGCCCGGCGTTCACCTACGCCGCCGTGGCGGGTTTCCTGTTGGTCCAGCTCTACTGGCTGCTGAGCCAGCTACCGCTGTCCTCCATCCGCGGCGGGATGCTGCTTCTGCTGGCCTTTTACGTGATTGCCGGTCTGTTGCAGCAGCTCCAGCGTGGCGGGTGGAGTTCCAGCGTGGCGCGCGAATATGGTCTCGTCGGCCTGCTGGGGCTGGTCCTCATCTTCCTGCTGACTCCCTGAATCAGAAAAAGCCAGCCTTTGTGTGTGGCTCTGCACACACACAAAGGCTGGCTTTAGCGTCCCAGACGTCGTTGTGCTTCGAGTTAGCTACCGAAAGCTTGCGGCGCAAAGCTCACAAAAAGCGCCAGGATCATACTCAGGGCAATCAACACACTGAGTATGAGGAAAACTTTCTCTGAAGTCGTTCTCTTGCGACGGCCCTTTACTCTCTTCGCCATTGCGGTCTCCTTACTCCAACACCATTTTACACCAGTATACCAGAGCAGGGCGACCGCTGCTATGACGCTTTAGCTGCGACCAATCCGCCCTTTCTACGTATAGATCAGTAACCGGCCGGAGTGGTGCCTGCTCATCGGCCGGGATATAATGAGGTGAGTTCGGGTGGCCGGTTGTCAGACCGAGTAGAGGCTTTTCCCATGTTCGACGAGCTGTTTTCCTCGGGGATGCTCAACCTCGTCTACACCATCGTCGTCGTCGTCAGCTTCCTCTACGCCCTGGTGAGTCTGCTTGGCGCGGAGGTGGGCGATGCCCTTGACTTCGACCTGGATGTAGACGCCGATACGGGCATCGACTTTATCAGTATCAGCCCGTTTTCTCTGGCGATGTTTGGCACGACGTTTGGGCTGGTAGGCCTGATCACGCGCCTCTGGCTGGATATGGAGTCTATCCCCAGCGTTCTGTGGTCGGCAGGCCTCGGCCTGCTGATCGGTGCGCTGGCCCAGGCGCTATTCATCTACGTCCTCTCGCCCAGCCGTTCCAGCCACTTCAACCTGACCGACGACGCGATCGGCCGGGAAGCGGAAGTCGTGACGACGATCCCCGACGGCGGCGTCGGCGAGATCGTCTTCAACAATGTCAGCGGGCGCGTAAAGCTGGGCGCCCGGGCGACAGACGGAACAGCCATTCCGTATGGTACGGTCGTCGTCGTGAAGCGCGTCGTCGGCCGGATAGCCTTCGTCCAGCCCGTTGCCGAGTAGGCCGCGGGCGTTTTGAGTACTAGAAGTTGCGAAGAGGTTAAGGAATGGAAGCGATAATTGCCATTGTTCTGGTGCTGGTGGTCTTCACCGTCGCCGCCGCGCTGGTCGTCTACGCCAGTCGCGTCAAGAAGGTGGGTCCCAACCAGGTGCTCATTATCTCCGGCCGTGGCGAAGGTCGCCGTCACGAGCTGGAGACGGCGTCGAGCAATTTCCGAATCGTCACCGGCGGCCGAACCTTTGTCTGGCCCGTGCTGGAGCGGGTTGACGACCTTTCCCTGGAGCTGATGACCATCGATATCCGCACGCCGGACGTGCCCACTGTCCAGGGTGTGAAGGTCACCGTCGACGGCGTGGCCCAGGTGAAAATCGGCAGCGACGAAAACTCCATTCGCACCGCCGCCATCCAGTTTCTCTCCAAGACCCGGGAGGAGATCGAACACGTTGCTCACGAGACGCTGGCGGGCCACCTGCGGGCCATCCTCGGCACGCTGACTGTGGAGCAGCTCTACCGTGACCGCGAGGCGTTTGCCCAGAAGGTGCAGGAGGTCTCCGGCGACGATATGGCCAGCATGGGCATGGAGATCGTCAGCTTCGTCATCAAGGACATCAACGACGACGAGGGCTACCTGGAAGCGCTTGGCCGGCCGCGTATCGCTCAGGTCAAGCGCGACGCGGCTATCGGCGAGGCCGAAGCAGCCCGCGATGCGACGATTGAGAGCGCTCGTGCCCGCCAGCAGGGCGAGGCCGCCAAGTTTGAGGCCGAGACCCACATTGCCGAGAGCCGCAAGGAGTACGAGGTCCAGAAGGCCGAGTACGAGGCGGAGACGAACCGTAAGCGGGCCGAGGCCGAGCTGGCCTACACGCTGCAGCAAAACATCGTCAACCAGCAGGTACGCGCCGAAGCGATGCAGATCGAGGTCGTCGAGAAACAGAAGCGCATCGAGGTCGAAGAGCAAGAGGCGATCCGCAAAGAGCGGGAGCTGCTTGGTACGGTGCGCCGGCCGGCCGAGGCGGAAGAGTTCCGCATCCGCACGCTGGCTAATGCCCGCCAGTACCAGCTACAGACGGAGGCCGCGGGTGAGGCCGAAGCCCTGCGCCAGCGCGGTCTCGGCGAGGCCGATGCCTCCAAGGCGCGCGGTTTCGCCCAGGCAGAGATTATCCGGCAGCAGGGTGTCGCCGAAGCTGATGCCTTGAAGGCGCAGGGTCTGGCCCAGGCGGAAGTGATCCGCGAGCAGGGTCTGGCTGAGGCCGAAGCGACGGAGAAGAAGGCCCTTGCATGGCAGCAGTACACCGAAGCAGCCGTTCTGCAGCAGATTCTGGATGCCCTGCCGGAGCTGGCACGGGCCATTGCCCAGCCGCTGGCCCAGACTGACCGCATTGTCATCATCGGCGGCGAAAACGGCCAGGGAGCCGGCGCTTCTAAAGTGACCGGAGATATTACCAAGATCATGGCCCAGCTACCGGCCACAGTGGAGGCGCTGACCGGCATCGACCTGATCGATAGCCTGTCGTCGCTGCCCGGCCTGAAGCGCCACCCGGAAGGGAACGGCGGCGAGCCTGTCGCGCCCGCTACCGATGGGCCGGCGACTGACGTGCCGGCTACAGAGTGACGGATGGCGTAATTTGATTCGGCGTATGAGTGGCGCCGCCGGCCTGACGGGCCGGCGGCGCTTTTTGTTTGCTACCAGAGCGGGAGGCCATATAATTACGCCAAAGCATAAAACCTTCGGGGCAGGGTGAAATTCCCGACCGGCGGTAACGTTTGCGCAAACGGAGCCCGCGACCCTCGGCCGGCGCCGGGGTGGATCTGGTGCGAGGCCAGAGCCGACAGTGAGAGTCTGGATGGGAGAAGGTTGTCCGCACGGCTGCTGTCTGCGCAGTCTTCTGTCGAGCAGCCGCGGAGCTGCGCGTTCTTCCCCCTGCCTCGATTGCACCCACGGTGTCTATGAATCGACTGCGCGCTCAGCCCTCGTGGCTGACAACGCTGATCAGCATCTCGCTCTTACTCCTGCTCTGGCAGCTTCTGGTTGTGGCCGGCGGATACGATCGCTTCATCCTGCCCGGTCCTCTCGACGTCTGGCGGCAGTTCCTCATCGTGGCCGGCGACGGTCGACTGCTCCGCCACACGGCCATCACGGTCAGCGAAGTGCTGCCGGGCCTGCTGCTCGGCGTGGCCATCGCCACCCCGCTCGGCTACCTGCTGGCCAAGTCGCCTCTGGCGGAACGGCTGATCAGCCCATACCTGATTGCGTCCCAGGCGATCCCTGTCATCGCCATCGCGCCGCTGCTGACCATCTGGGTGCGCTCCACCTACTGGAGCCGGGTGCTGGTCGCCATGCTCGTCGTCTTCTTCCCGATCCTCGTCAATGTCATCGCCGGCCTGCGCTCGGTGCCGCCGGAGCTGTACGAGCTGATGGCCTCACTACGGGCCAGCAAGCGACAGCTCTTTGTCAAGCTGGAGCTGCCGGCTTCCCTGCCAATCCTGCTCGCCGGCCTAAAGGTTGGCGCCACGCTTTCGGTGATCGGCGCGCTGGTCGGCGAGTTTGTCCAGCCCAAGACCGAGGGGCTGGGATTTCTGCTCGTCACCGCCCGCTATCAATTTAAGACAGACCTGGTGTTTGTAGTCCTGCTAACGCTGGCGGCCATTGCCCTGAGCCTGTACGGCTTCGTCTCCCTCCTGGAGCGCTGGCTGCTGCGCTGGCAGGTCGCGAATGGCCGCAAGTGAGGAATCGTTATGTTAACACGTCGCGTCTCCCTCCTGTTTCTGGCTCTGGCGCTCTTGCTGGTCGCCTGTGGCGCACAGCCTGCTGACCCGGACGCAGGCGACGGCGAGCTGATGGCGCTCCGGCTGCCTATGGGCTTCGTTCCCGATCCCCAATACGCGCCTGTCTATGTCGCCGTCGAGCGTGGTTACTTTGCCGACGCCGGTCTGTCCATCGAGTTCGACTACAGCTTCGAGACCGACGGCATTGCGCTCGTTGGGGCCAACGAGCTGCCCTTTGCCATCGTCAGCGGCGAGCAGGTGATCCTCGGGCGGGCGCAGGGGCTGCCACTCGTCTACGTCCTGGAATGGTTCCAGCGTTACCCGATCACCATCGTCAGCAAGGCGGAGGCGGGCATCAAGCGCCCCGAGGATTTACCCGGACGTTCGGTCGGTCTGCCGGCGCTCTTTGGCGCCAGCTACGTCGGCTACATTGGCCTGCTCACCGCCGCCGGTGTCGATCCCGGCACGGTCGACTCGGAAGATATCGGCTTCACCCAGGTCGAGTCGCTGCTGACCGACCGGGTGGAGGCGGTTGTCGTCTACAGCAACAACGAGCCGGTGCGCCTGCGCGCCCTCGGCGAGGAGATCGACGAGATCGCCGTCGCCGACTACATCGACATGGTGTCCAACGGCATCATCACCAACGAGACGACGATTGCCGAGAATCCTGAGCTGGTCGAAGACTTCGTCCACGCCATGTTGCGCGGTATTGCCGACACACTGGCAGACCCGGAGGCGGCCTACGAGATCAGCAAGAAGTACGTCGAGGGGCTGGACGACAGCCGGATGAACGTGCTGGAAGCCTCGCTGCTGCTCTGGGAGGTCGAGACGCCGGGCATTACCGATCCAGCCTCGTGGGAGCAGACGGAACGGGTCCTGCTGGAGATGGGCCTCATCGACCGGCCGCTGGACGACCTTGAGGCGGCCTACACCAACCGCTTTGTGCAGACCATTGAGGGGGAGTAACACCCACTGCCCATGAGTGATCCCCAGCCCTTTCTTCTGGCTCGTGGCGTTTGCCATACCTATCCGGACGGCGTAGCGCCGCTGTCCAATATCTCCCTGGAGCTGCCGGCGGGCTCGTTCACTGCTCTCGTAGGGCCGTCGGGCGTGGGCAAATCGACGCTGCTGCGCATCCTCGGCGGGCTGCTCGTGCCGACGGAAGGCGAAGTGCTGCTGAAGGGCACGCCGCCGCACCTCACCCCCGAGCCGGTGGGCATCGTCTTCCAGCACGACAACCTGATGCCCTGGCGCACCGCCGCCGAAAACGTACGCTTGCCCCTGGAGCTACAGGGCATCCGCGATGGGGAGCGAATTGCCGCGTTGCTGCAGCTTGTGGGCCTCGTGGGCTTCGAGAACAGCTATCCGGCGCAGCTTTCCGGCGGGATGGCCCAGCGCGTCGCTCTGGCGCGGGCGCTCGTCCACCGGCCGGAGCTACTGCTGCTGGACGAGCCGTTTGGGGCGCTGGATGCGCTGACCCGGGAACGGATGCGCGAGGAGCTGTTGCGCGTCTGGAATGCCCTGCCGGTGACCGTCTTCATGGTCACGCACAGCATCCGTGAAGCGGTGCTGCTGGCGGACCGGGTGCTGGTCATGACCGGCTATCCGGGCCAGATTACGGCGACAGTTGACGTGCCCCTGCCCCGCCCCCGCGATCTCCTCATGGAAGGGTTGCCGGAGTTTGTCGCCTGCGTGCGCACTGTGCGCGACGCCATCGCCGCGCACAGTGCGGAGATTGTGCCGGAACGTTAACCCTCGTCCGTAACTTCCCGCTGGCTGCGCCGGCCCATGCGCCGCAGGACCAGCCGGATGATAATCGCCAGCGGCAGCAGGATGATTATCGCCAGCGGCAGGACGAAGACGACGATCCAGACGAGGATACGCGCCACACCCTGCAGCGCCCCCAGCAGCGCCTCGACTGCTTCGCGCGCCGCGCCGCCCAGCCGCCATCCGCCGACCTCAATGGGCTGGGCCAGCTCGTCGGGCGTGAGGCTGACCGTAATAGTCGAGAAGTCGGCGCGGTTTTCCAGGTACTGGATGCGCCCCTTATAGGCCTCGATCTCCTCTTCCAGACGGCTCAGCTCCTGGTTGACCGCCAGCGCCTCTTCCACGGTTGCGGCCTGGTCGAGGAAGCTGCGCACGCGATCGGCCGTCGCTTCCAGGTTTTCCAGCCGGGCCTGTAGGTCCACGTACTCCTCGGTCACGTCTTCGCTGCTGCGGTCGGCGCGCCGCACTTCTACCGCCATTTCCTGGATGCGGTTCATGGCCTCGTCAAAGCGCTCGACCGGCACACGGATAGTTATCGATCCGGCGAGCGCTCCCTGACTGCTCTGGTAGAAGCTGCTACTGACGACACGCCCGCCCATGCCCGTCGCCAGCGCCTCGATGTCGGTGGCGGCGGCTTCTGTGTCGGCGACGACGATGCTGATGTCGCCGGTGTAGATGATCATGGAC
>JAAYYY010000527.1 GCA_012515125.1 Chloroflexota bacterium | reverse complement strand
AGCTACAAATCTACCCGCGCGGAGAGCATTGAGGAGCCGCTGCCGGATGGTGGGACGAAAGTCACCAACCTGGAGACGGAAGTCGTCGTCACCGACATCACCACCGTCGACGCTCACGGCGACGTGCAGTCCTACAGTGGCCCGGCACTGGAGCAGTTCCTCACCCGCTGGATTGGCAGGCTGACGGCCATCGTCGCCAGCGACTATCCCCCGGCTTACCGGTTCGACCTGAACGGCTACGGCCCGCTGCTCGGCCGGCTGAGCAAGGAGCGCCCCATTCCCGGCATGAACGGCCGGACCGGGCTGCTGCCGGCGCAGAAGCACGCCGCCGCGGCTGTGCTCACCCGGCTGCAGACGGAGCGGGATGCTCTGGCCGTTGGAGAAATGGGAGCGGGCAAAGCGCAGCCACTTACTTGCAGGGTGCTCACCCCGGCCGGCTGGAAGCGCATGGGCGACGTCCAGGTAGGGGATGAAGTCATCAACCCTGAGGGTGGTACGGCTCACGTCGTTGGCGTCTATCCACAGGGCGTCAAGAGAATATTCCGGGTGATGTTCAGCGATGGCGCCCAGACTGAATGTTGTGATGAACATCTCTGGCAGGTTAACACGCCTTTGCGGAAGTGGCGCGGATTTGGGCCGCAAGTGTTTCAACTGAGTGAGATGCGGGAGCGGCTTTTCACCAACTCGGGTAACGCGCGTTATTTCATTCCGATCGCTGTGCCCATGGAGTTTGAGGAAGATACCTTGCCTTTGGACCCCTATTTGTTAGGCGCCCTGATTGGCGATGGTACCTTGAGCAGATGGGGTGTAGCTATCTCCACCATGGACGAAGAGATCGTAGCGGAGATTAGCGCGGCCTTACCGTTCGGTGTCAGCCTCAAATTCCAGGCCGGATCGACTTACCGGATCACTCGTGGCCGTAATGAAAAGGGCGGTTGGTTGATTCCAGATAATCCAGTGCTGAGGGCAGTTCGAGAATTGGGCCTTGGTGGCAAACGTGCCGAGGAAAAGTTCATCCCCCAGCGATACCTGTTTGCCAGTCTGACTGCCCGCATCGCGCTCCTGCAGGGGCTGCTCGACACCGATGGAACGATTGGTCACCATACCGGCTGCATAACGTTTTCTACTGTATCGGAGCAACTAGCCAGGGACATGACGTCTCTAGTGCAATCGCTTGGCGGTGTTACGCAGACCAGGACACGTGTGCCGCGGTATACGCACAACGGTGAGATGCGGCGTGGCCGTCTGGCCTACCGGCTTACGATCCGCCTTCCGAACGACACGCAACCCTTTCGCCTTTCGCGCAAATTGGAACGAGTGATCCCTCGTACCAAGTACGGGATAAACCGGGCACTGGTAAACGTAGAGTATGTGGGCGAAAAAGAAGCGCAGTGTATCGCCCTGGACTCTGAGAACGGGCTCTACGTCACTGACAACTACATCGTCACGCACAATACCACCATCGGCGTGGCCGTCGCCGCCGGCAGGAGGGCCGCCCGCACCATCGTCCTCTGCCCGCCGCACCTGGTGGACAAGTGGCGCAGGGAAATCAAGGCAGTCTGGCTGAAGGCGGCGACCATGCATCTCAAGACACCTGGCGACGTCGACCGATTCTTTGCTGCACGCCAGGACGGCCGGCCGGTGGTCGGCGTGCTCAAACAGACGACGGCGCGCAGCGCCTCTGGCTGGGAGCACGCCTACGACTACGGCGGCCCGGCCGGGCACAACTACGGGTCAGGCGGCTACAGCGACGTGCGCCGGCCGTGGGGAAACGTCGTCTCCGCGGCCAGGCTGCTGCAGGACGAAAGCGGCTGGCGCCTGAGCGAGCGGCAGACGGCCTTCCTGCAGATGCGGGGCGTACGCTGCCCGGTCTGCGGCGCGCAGCAATACTCGAGCGGCGCGCCACTGGCGACGCAGGAGCTGAAGAGCGCCCGCCGCTTCTGCGACAATCCCCGATGTCGCCAACCCCTCTTCCAGTTCACCCGCCGGCGGAGCGAGAGCCAGGAGCGGGGCAGCTTCCGGCTCTACGCCGGGCGCGAGCGGTTGCTGCGCGGTTATCTCAAGCAGTACGGCGAGATACCGGAGCGCGAGCTGAGCTACTGGTCCGGCTCCAGGGTCGGCGATACTTTCGGCTACGCCAGGACGCCGCTGGCCGGGTACATCAAACGCCGCGCGCGCGGCCGGCTCGACCTGCTCATCGTCGACGAGGTGCACCAGTACAAGGGCATCGACAGCGACCAGGGCTACGCCATGCACCACCTGGCCCAGGCTGCGCAGAAGGTCGTCGGCCTGACCGGTACCGTCTACGGCGGCAAGGCCTCCAGCATCTTCCACCTGCTCTACCGCCTCTCCCCGGAGATGACCGGCGCCTACACCGACAACCAGGCCAGCGGCCGGCGCCGCATCCGCCACCGCGACTGGGTCTCAGCCTACGGTATCCTGCAGCGTATCGAGACCAGGAAGCTGGACGAGGACGGCCGGCAGACGGCCAACAGCCGCTCGAACATCCGCTACAAGGAGCTGCCCGGCGGTAGCCCGGCGATGCTGCCCTGGCTGCTGAACCGCGCCGTCTTCCTCTCCCTCGGGGACATGGGCTTCCCCCTGCCGGCGTACAGCGAGATCCCCGTCGAGGTGCCCATGGCCGCCGAGCAGGCGCTGCTCTACGAGTCGCTGAAGGCCGACCTCAAGGCCGAGCTCGTGGAGCGGCTGGTGCGCGGGGACAAGTCGCTTCTCGCCGGTTACCTGCACGCCCTGCTCTTCTGGCCCGACTCGCCACGACGGGCCAAGGTCGTGCGCTGCCCGCGCAGCGGCCGGGT
>JAAYYY010000526.1 GCA_012515125.1 Chloroflexota bacterium | reverse complement strand
TTGCTGGCGACCCTGACCCTGTTCATCCTCGCCATCGTACTCACCCTGATGTCCTGAACGGCCATCCGGCGGGGCTCCCCCTTACCCCTTTTTCAACTTGACAGTCCTCCTTCTGACCGCTATATTTTGGGCAGGGATTTCTGTATCCGTCGCTAAATACCAGTCCGGGCAGGGCAGGACTCGATTCCAAGGAGAAGGGTAGCTATGGCTAGTGTAACATACGAGCATGTTTACAAGCGTTTCGGCGATGTCGAGGTTATCACCGACATGAACGTCGAAATCCAGGACAAGGAGTTTGTCGTCTTCGTCGGGCCCTCCGGATGTGGTAAGTCGACGTTGCTCAGACTTCTCGCCGGCCTGGAGGAGATCACCGAAGGGCAGATTCTGATTGGGGATCGTGTGGTTAACGATGTGCCGCCTAAGGACAGGGACATCGCCATGGTCTTCCAGTCCTACGCGCTCTACCCGCACATGTCGGTCTACGACAACATGGCCTTCGGCCTGAAGCTACGTAAGACGCCGAAAGAGGAAATCGACCGGCGTGTGAAGGAAGCAGCCGAGAGCCTGGGTCTGGCCCACCTGCTGGACCGCAAGCCGAAAGCACTCTCCGGCGGGCAGCGCCAGCGAGTCGCCGTCGGCCGGGCCATTGTACGCGAGCCTGCCGTCTTTCTCATGGACGAGCCCCTGTCCAACCTGGACGCCAAGCTGCGCGTCACGGCGCGCGCCGAAATCACCAAGCTGCACCAGCGCCTGGGCACCACCTTCATCTACGTCACGCACGACCAGGTGGAGGCGATGACCATGGGCGACCGCATCCTCGTGCTGAAAGACGGCGTGCTGCAGCAGATTGATTCGCCGCGCAACCTGTATTCGAATCCGCATAACGTCTTCGTTGCCGGCTTCATCGGCAGCCCGGCGATGAACCTCTTCGACGCCACACTGGTCGCCGAGGAAGGCCGGCTGTGGGTGGACACCGGCGACTTCCGGGTACCGGTGCCGCCGGAGCGCAACGCTAAATACGACGGCTACGTTGGCAAAGAGATCATCTTTGGCATGCGTCCCGAGCACATCCACGCAGCCGAATACGCGCCCGGCAAGATCAATGCCGCGCCCGTACACGCGACGGTGGACGTGGTCGAACTGCTGGGCCACAACCTGCACCTCTACCTCGACTCAGGGAAGAACAACTTCGTGGCGACCGTCGACACACGCCTGGCTCCGCAGATGGGCCAGCAGCTGGACCTTGTCTTCGACATGGACCAGCTGCATCTCTTCGATAAGACCACTGAACTGACGATTGCCTGATTGAGAGCTTAAGCGCCTGGAAGCCGCCGTCCTGCCCAGGGCGGCGGCTTTTTTTGTGGGAACTGTGTTGAAGGAAAAGCAAGTCTGGCTGGCGTTCCTCCTGTTATCGGTGGCCTGGGGAACGTCCTACATGTTTATCAAGATCGCCGTACAGACGGTGCAGCCCGTCACCCTCGTCGCCCTGCGGCTGCTCATCGCCTGTCTCGGCCTGTTCGCAGTCCTCTTGCTCCGGCGCATTAGGCTGCCGCGCGAGTGGCGCATCTGGCGCCATCTGCTGGTCATTGGCGTCGTCAACGTCGCCATTCCCTTCATTCTCATCGTCTGGGCCGAGTCCGGCGCCAGTGGCCTGGACAGCGGCGTCGCCTCGATTGTCAACAGCACCGTACCTCTCTTCAGCATCGTCATCGCCGGCTTCTTGTGGCGCATGGAACGCGTCACGGCGGCGGCACTGCTGGGTTTGCTGGTCGGCTTCAGTGGCGTTGTTCTGCTGCTCAGCCGGGGCCTGGGCAGTGGCGGCGCCGGCTGGCTGCCTTATCTGGCGGTGCTTGGCGCGGCTTTTTGCTACGCCGTCGGGTCGGCCTACGCGCGCCGTTACCTGCAGGGAATTCCGGCGGTAGCCCTGGCGCTGGGCCAGCTCGCGGTGGCGGCGCTCGTGGCTCTGGTGGCGGCCCTGTTTCTCGAGTCCTGGTCCGCCCAGGCGTTCCCCCTCCCGACCGTACTGGCGCTCGTCTGGCTGGGGCTGGTCGGCTCTTGCCTGGCGTACATCCTCTACTTCTTTGTCCTGCAGCGGTGGGGCGCCACGCGGACGACGCTGGTCACCTATCTGGTTCCGGCTGTCGGGCTCACGGCGGGCATTCTGTTCCTCAATGAGCCTGTGGACTGGCGTGTGCTTGCCGGCGGGGCGCTCATCCTCAGCGGTGTAGGGGCTGTCAACATCCGGCCATCCTAGGCGGAAAGAGCTGCTGGCGCGCCAGCCGGCCACTGGTTACACTCGCCGCATGGTCGATGCGCGTTATAACCCCGGCGAATCCTTCCCACTGCACTTCGTCTGGCAGATCCCCGATGGCGACTACGTGCGGGCCGTCTTCCGGGCGGAAGTGCTGGCCCACGACCTATCGCTGGATCGCTACCTGCTCCGGCTGGCCGAGCTGCTGTCCGGGCGGCAGGAAACGCCGCAGGGCGAAATGCGCCCGAAAGAAGAGCTGGCGCTGCCCTACTGGAAGATGGTGACGGCGCTGATCGGCAAGCGGGTCTATCTGGCGTTCGAGGTGGACGACGGGCGACCCATTCTCCTGCGCCTGGACACGTTGACCCAGGAGCACCGTTTCTTCACACGGCTTGACGACGAGCCGGCGCCGGACCAGGACGAACAGGGTCCAGCCGGTTCCTCTAGGTGAAGAGGCGGCGCCAGAGATTCGTCTCGATGAGGCCCGTCGGATCGCAGCGCTGCTTCAGCGCACGGAACTGCGCAATGGCTTCGCTGCCCAGGAATGCGCGAATAACCTCGGGCCGGAGCGTGCTATCCTTGGCGAAGTAGAAACGCCCACCGGCATCCAGCACGACCTCATCCATCTCGCGGGCCAGCTGGCGCATCCGCGCGCGGTTGCGGTCGCTCAGGTGGAAGTCCATCGCCATCGAGTAGCCGTCCAGGCCATGTGTCAGCAGGAACGGGTCGGGCCGGTGGCGTTTGAGCACGCTGAGGTAGTTGGGCATGCCGTGGGCGCGCCCCATCTCCAGCAGCGTCGCCAGCGTGGCCCCGGCCCGCGCCGCCGGGATGAAGACCTGGTACTGGATGATGCCGCCGGGTCCATAAGCGTTCTTAAACGGGATGGCGTCCAGCAGGAAGTGGAAGTGGGCGTGCGGCTGCTGGTAGCGCGCGCCGGACGGCCCTTCCTTGATGCGCGAACTCATGTACTTGGCCCAGCATACCAGGCGCCAACCCAGGTTGTTGTAGAAGGGGCCCATGAAGGGGGGCAGCCACGCCTTGGGCACCAGGCCGGCGATCGTGTCCGGTATCTGCTGCCGGGCCAGGGCTAACGTCTCCTGGGGCGCCGGGTCTTCGCCGGGCGCCAGATAGTTGGCCCGGTGGACCTGCCCACGGCCCAGCGTGTCGCCGCCGGGAAAAGCGTCGATCCAGCCCACCAGGTAGTCCGATTCGTCGAGATGCTGCTCAAAGTACGACATCATCTCGCCCAGGTTGCCGCAGGAAGCCGCCTCGACGTTGAGCAGGCCCGAATAGACGCGCTTCATCTGCAGCGTGATGGAGGTGAAGGCGCCAAGCATGCCAAAGCCGCCGATGGCAGCGTGAAAGACGTCGGCGTTCTCCTCCCGGCTGCAGTGAATAACCTCGCCGTCAGGCAGCATCAGCTCGAAGTCGATGGTATGGTCGCCGATGGGCCCCATCTTCCAGGCGTTCTTACCGTGGACGTTCATCCCCAGGCCGCCGCCCATGGTAATCTTCATCGTGCCCGTAACCACAGGGGGCCACCAGCCATCCTCGACAATGTATTCCCAGAGCTGCCGCAGCGTGACGCCCGGCTCGACGCGGATCAGGCCGCTGCGCGGATCCCAGTCGAGAACGCGGCTCATGCGGCGGAAATCGACGAGAATGTTCTCGTCGTTCAGCGCAGCATCGCCATAGCTGTTGCCGCCGCCGCGGAAGCCGACGGTCAGCCCCTGTTCCCGGGCCAGGCGGAAAATCGCTCGCAGGTCTTCGAGGGTAGCCGGCCGGTAGACGTAGCTAACGCTGTCGCTGGCAAGGCCCCAGGCCCACACTCGTTCGAGGTGGTCGTCAGAGAGCCGCATATGGGGCGGCGCGGTCGCCTGCGCAGAACGCCGGCTGTTGCCGGTCATGTCCGTGGAGGACGGTGTTGTTGTCTTCATCATTGCTCACCTAGTCTGGCGTGCCGGCCGGCCTGCCAGAAGCTCTTGGGCAGGCCCATGCTAGATGCTGAGCCGCCGGAATATGAAGGAAGGAATCAACTGGATGATCAGGCTGACCCAGCGCCAGCGACCCGGCACATAGACAACCTGTTTGCGGGCTTCAATCGCGTCGGCTATCTGGCGGGCCGCTTCTTCCGGGGAGATCACCCAGAAGGTCTTGGCGGCATTCGCCAGCAAGCGAGTATCGACGAAGCCGGGCTTGACGGTCGTCACGGTGACGCCTCGCCGTGAGAGACGGTTGCGCAGCGATTCGAGATAGATGGCCAGAGCGCCTTTGCTCGTGTGATAACCCGGAAACGCGACCCGGCCCCTGTCGCCGGAGACGCTGCCCAGAGCGGCAATCTGCCCGTGCCGCACGTGGGTAAAGCGGCTCGCCGCTTCATTCAGCCAGGCCATCGCCCCCAACAGGTTGACCTGCACCATCTCGTGGTCTTTCGCAAAGTCGTACTCATGAGCAGCGACCGGTGGCTGAACGCCGGCGACGTAGATGATGAGGTCCAGGCCGCCAAGGTCGGCGGTGATCTGCTCGAAGAGGGCCGGCACAGTGCCGAAATCCGTCACGTCGTGCTCGTAGGCCACAGCGCGCTGCATCCCGGCTGCGGCGTTTGCCTGCCGGCAGTTTTCTTCCAGCAGGTCGCCACGGCGAGCCAGAGCGGCGACGCGATGACCCCGCCGCACCAATTCCTGCAGCAGCGCGGCGCCGATCCCCGAGGAAGCGCCGACGAGTATTGTTTTGGTCTCTGGATGTAACGGGCGTTCTTGCCCGAAAGGGTGTGATGTCATGTTCTATGTCCTGTCAGGTGATCAGCCGGATCAAATTCTAGCACAGGTGGTCAGCGGGTACAGGGTGCCATTTGTAACGGTTTCGGGTGACGAAATGCGTGAACGGTCCCGGTAAGGGAGACGCCTATTCGAGGAAAATGGGGTTGCTGTAGATCCAGCCGCGCTCGCGCCCTTCATAGGGCAACAGACATTCGACCCGGTAGGTGCCCGGCTCCATCGGCGTCACCGTCAGGTTCTGCCCGCTGGGCTCGCTGGCGATCACACAGCCGTCGTGAATGAGGCGGATATGGGCGCGGGTCGGCGCCAGCACTTGCAGGGTCGCCCCGGCGTCCAGCCGCACGGTATCTCCGACGATCCCTTTGTTGATGCCGTGCCCGCTGAAGCGGAAGCCACGCGTCGGATAGGGCATGTCATAGCCAACCCAGCTATTGCCCCGGCCGATAGCGCCGAGAATGCTTGCCCTGTCCTGGGCTACGTCCCCGCTGAGCGGCTCCCGCAACAGGACGTGTGTATTGACGGCCCGGAAGAGAAATTCGTAGGGGAAGATCTCGCGCGTGATCGGGCCCAGGTGCATCGGCGTGCCGTGCGCGTCGCTGTTGCCGACGGCGACGATGCGCCGGCCCTCGGCAAGCAGCTCGTCCCAGCGTGCCAGCACCTGCGGCTCCGGGCCGACGATATAGCGCTCGGGATGTATGGCCAGGGGCAGAACGCGCAGCCGCGCATAGAGGCCATTTTCCAGCGAGCGCTGGCGCAGGTAGCGGCTGACTTCGTTCTTGAAGCTGGACATGTAATTCCAGATCTCCAGCCCAGTGTAACCCTCTACTTCCCAGTTCTTCCAGCCGAGGTTGCCCCCTTCGGCAAAAAGAGGCAGATCCTCCTCATACGGGTGGGCCAGGAAGCCGCAGCCGCCCGCGTCGTTGGTCGCGTCGATCAGCGCCTGAGGATCGCGCGCGAAGGGCGCCATCTCCTTCTCTGCGCCGTAGACCAGGAAATGGTTGGCCTGGGGGCGGCGGCGGGGGTCGTGCACCTCTTCGCCGGTAAGCAGCAAGACGCGCCCTTCCGGGAAGTCATAGTAGCCTTCTACCCCCTGCACCCACACGTTATGATCCGTCACGACGACAAAGTCGAGACCGGCCCGAGCCGCGTCGTGCGCCAGCTCTTTGTGCCATTTTTCGCCGTCCGAATAGCGAGTGTGGATGTGCAGATTTCCCACCGCTTCAAACAATTACGGCACCTCTCTCCTCTGTTTCTGCGGCGGGCAACGCCATCCTGTTTGCCGCCGCGCTGCAGGTAGCGCCGCCCCGGTACGATGCCAATGTAGCACAGATGGGCGACAGGCTACGCTTACAGAAGCGCCCGGCAGTGTCTGACCACTCCGGGCGGCGGCCAACCGATACGGGCGGTTAACCAGAGGCATTATAACATAACAGGTCGCTCGCAGCATAGTGGTGGTGCGTGCGGCCTTGTCTCCGGTGGGCTGGTTTCCAGTTCGCTGGCGGCCAGCCGCAGAACCTGATCCCCACAGCAGCGCGGATAACTGGCCGCGCTGAAGTGTCGGGCCGCCAACCATAGACGCGCGCCAACGGGTACGGTAGACTGATGCCGGCAGTGGCGTACAATTCTGCTTCATTGCCCAACTCTTGTGCGAGGTCGCTATGGTTCGTCGTCTTTTGCTGCCGGTGCTACTCCTGTTGCTCGTCGCCTGCGCCGATCAGCCCGCGGGCACCCCATCGCCAACGCCCACGCTGCCGGTCGGCGAGGTGGCGACGAGCGAGCCCGTGCCCCAACGGCAGGGCAAAGAGGAAGCCCCGCCCCTGGCAACGGCCACGCCTCTGGCCCCTACTGCGGACGCGCCGGCCGGCGCGTCCGGTTCGTGGACGGTGCTGGTCTATGCCGGCGCCGACAACGACTTAGCGCAGCGCGTTTTGGAAGACCTGGACGAGCTGGAGGCGGCGGGCGCGCCCGATGGGATGAACATCGTCCTGCAGATTGACCGCGGCGAGCGCGCTGACGAGTCCGGCGAAAGTTGGGCGGGCGCTCGCCGCTATCTGCTGGCTGCCGATCAGGAGCCGCAGCGCATCGGCTCGACGCTGCTGGAGGAGCCTGGCCCCGTGAACATGGGCGACCCGCGCACGCTACAGGCGTTCATACGGTGGGGCCGTGAAAGCTATCCGGCCCAACATGTCGCCCTCTGGTTGTGGGGCTACGGCGGCGACTGGCGCAATATGACGGCGGACCAGTCCGGCGCCGACGTGCTCACGCTGCTGGAGCTGGGCGAAGCGCTCGCGGGCGCCCTGTCTGGCGGGCCGCAGCTCGATCTCGTGGCGCTCGACACCGGGTATGGAGACCAGCTTGCGGCGCTGGCGCGGCTGCAGCCCTACGCCCGATACGCCCTGCTGTCAGGCGGGTTGCCGCCGCAGCAAGGATGGCATTTTCAAACCCTGCTGGCCGAGCTGCAGGCGACGTCGCCCGCTGACGGCAGCGCGCTGGCAGCCGCCATGGCCCAGCATCTGCCACCGGCCGAGGCAGCGCCGCTGGCTTCCGTAACGGCGGTCGATCTACAGGGCGTGGCGCCCCTGCTGGCGGCGCTGCAGGCGCTCGGCGATAGGCTGCAGGCCGAGCCGGCCCTCGGCGCTGCAGCGATGGCCGATGCGCGCCGCAGCGCCCGGCCCTTTGCCGCCGCCGACCCGGCGCTCTCCGGCGAGTTCGCCGTGGTCGATCTGGGTCGCTTTGCCGCCATCCTGGCCCAGCTCAGCCCCGACCCATCTCTGGCGGAGGCCGCTGCTGAGCTGCACGAAGCTGTACAGGAAGCCGTTCTGGCGCCAGAGGAGAATGCCGCCCTCACCCTCTACTTTCCGGCGACGGCCGGAGAGTATGACGGGCGCTATGACGAGCTGGCAGCCGGAGGCTGGCGCGAGACGCTGCAGGCCTATTACGAAGAGCGGCTTAACGGTCCGCCTGCGCCTGTCCTGAGTCTTTCCCAGGTCGCCGGCAGCACTGGGGGCACCACCCGGCCTGTGTTCGCCGCCTACGAGCTGAGCGGCCGTGCGCTCGGCGAAGTCAGGGCGCTGGTCTGGCAGCCGGGGGAGGTCGGCGCGCGCCTGGTGGCCAACGAGGTATTACTGCCGGACGTGCAGCGCCTGCCGGATGGCACGCCTCTGCGCCTCTGGCCTGATGGTGTCCATGAAGGCTTCTACGTCTGGGACACGCGCAGCCCCCATCTCAGCGATGGCGCGGCGGGCGAGTTTGTCATCCCGTGGCCGGCCGGACCCGGCGACGGCCTCTACACCATCGCCGGACAGCTCGCGGCGCCGGATGGCTCCTCGGCCCAGGACGCGTGGCTGCTGCTGGACCGGGGAAGCGGCGCGCTGGTCCGCGTATTGGCCCGTCCGGCCGGCGCCTCCGGGGCGCTGCGCGTCGTGGCGCCGTCGCCGGATGCTCTCTTCAGCCCTCTCGTATACCGGCAGAACAGTGAGGGCGCCCTGAACGCGGAGCCGGGCATTGCCCTGCGCTTCGGCGAGCAGGGACCGGCCTATTCGCTCCAGCCGCTGCCCAGCGGGGAATACGAGCTGGGCTTTGAGGCCCGGGTAGAGAACGGGACGCCGACGACTGCCTACGCCGCTGTTGCCGTGCAGAATGACGATCCCGGCAGCGCCGTCGCCTATCTCGATCCCTACCACGGCTTCCAGTTCAACCTGCCCGCCGGATGGGCGATGCCCGGTTATGAGGGCCAGCTACTGACCGGCAGCGACCCCGCCGGAACGACGACACTCGCCGTGCGGCGCTATCCCGACGAGGGGCGGCGCGCTGGGGCGCTGAAAGCCGACACGCTGGCGGCGTTTGGCGCCGTAGACCTGCTTTTTGAAGAGAGCCGTCCGGTAGGGGCGGCGAATGGCGAGTTCGTCGCCTATGGCTACGACCGGGACGGCGAGCCGCGCACCGGCGTCTTCCTCGCTTTTGTCAACGAGCAGGTGGGCTACGTCGTGGACGTGGACGGGCCGGCGGCTGCCGAGGCGAATACCCTCGCCATTGCCGAGCAGATCGCCGCGAGCTGGACGGTGCGGCCCGTGGGCCTCGGCGTGGCGCCGGG
>JAAYYY010000525.1 GCA_012515125.1 Chloroflexota bacterium | reverse complement strand
TTAATCGAGCGCACTTTGAGCTTGATGACCTCCCCGGCCGGCGTTCTGACCTGCACGGTCTCGCCGACTTTCGCGCCGAGTAGGGCCTGTCCGAAAGGCGACTCGTTGGAAATCAGGCCATCGGCCGGCGCTGCTTCATGCACGCCCACGATGCGATACGTCTCCTCTACGTCCTCCCCGACCTCCTGCACGGTCACCGTGCAGCCGATGCGGACGCGATCTGTCCGGCCGTGGTCTTCGATCACCTGGGCCCGGCGCAGCGAGCTTTCCAGCTCCCGGATCCGCCCTTCCAGAAAGCCCTGTTCCCGCTTGGCGTCGTGATAGTCGGCGTTCTCAGACAGGTCGCCCTGGCTGATAGCCTTTTGCAGGCGATCAGAAAGCTCCAGCCGCTTGACGGTGGTCAGGTATTCCAGCTCCTCTTTGATGCGCTGTAGACCCTCTTCCGTTACGTAGAACACATTCTGATCGTCCATCCCTTTCCTTTCCGTCCTGCGCCCCTTCGCCTACCTGGGGCCACAATTCTGCTAACAAACAACCCCGCCGGTGCGGGGCTGTATTCGGACTCAGTATAGCCGATCCACCTTCGTCTGACAATCATCGCCGCTGTCACGCTACTACTGATGGTGCTACAATGGGTCCACAATGCAGGAACATAGTAGCCTCCCCCCCTCTGGAAATCGTGTCCTCATCGCCTTTGCCGCTCCCTTAATGGGCGCGGTCGTCCTCGGAGCAGCGATTACCGTTCTCTTCGGTGGAAGTCAGCCCGGCGATCCCAGCGGGCGCGCCAGCACGGCGCTCATTCTCGGCGGCATCGGCGCCACCAGCATGCTCGTCGGCTTGCGCTGGTATGGCCTGCGCGGGCTGGGGTTGCGCGGCGGGCGCCCGCTTTATGCCGGCATCGGCTTTGCCACGCTGGCCTGGATCATCTTCCTGGCCGCCCGCCTCGTTCTCGTGCCCAGCAATCCGGGCGTGGTCGGAGATGCCGACTTCGGGCGCGCCTTCATCTATCTGCCGCTCTTCGAGGCTCTGGCCGTCCAGCTCTGGGCGTTCGGCTTGCTTTTCCGGGCGGTGGCGGACTGGCGCGGCCCGCTGACCGCTGCCGTCATGGGCGGCCTTGTCTTCGGCGCAGTGGCCTCGCTCTATTTCGAAGAGAGCTTTATCTTTTCCACTGTGAGCATCCTCTACTTCTTCGTCTGGGGCATTTTCTACGGGCTCATCCGCCTGCGCACCGGCAGTATCCTCGGCGCCGTCCTCATCCAGGCGATGCACACACTGACCGCGTGGTACATCTTACTGCCGCCTGTCGAGCCGACGCGCCAGGAGCTGCATCCCCTCTATCTGATCAGTGCGACCCTTTATCTGGTGCTGATCTGGCGGCTGTGGCCGAAATCAGAGGATGATTATCGCGTCTAGCGCGGTCTGATTGCGAGTAACAGGAGGAACCCATGGAGTACGCGAATATCCTTGTCCGCCAGGAACAGGGGGTCGGCATTGTCCAGTTCAACCGGCCGAAGGCGCTCAACGCGCTAAACCGCGAGATGATGGCCGAGGTGATGCACGCGCTGGAGCAGTTCGACGCCGATCCCGGAATCGGGTGCCTGCTCGTGACGGGCAACGAGCGCGCCTTTGCCGCCGGCGCCGACATCAAGGAGATGGCCCAGGCGACGCCGGTAGACATGCTCAACAACCCGTTTATCGACTACTGGGACCGGCTGCGCCGCCTGGCCAAGCCGCTCGTCGCCGCCGTCTCTGGCTTTGCCCTCGGCGGAGGCTGCGAGTTTGCCATGGCCTGCGATATGATCGTCGCCAGCGAAAGCGCCCAGTTCGGCCAGCCGGAGATCAACCTTGGCGTTATCCCTGGCGCAGGCGGCACGCAGCGGCTGACACGCGCCGTGGGTAAGGCGCTCGCCATGGAGATGATCCTGGCCGACCGCCGTCTGAACGCCGACGAGGCTGTGCGCTATGGGCTGGCTAACCGGGTGGTGCCCGTGGAGAGCTATCTGGACGAGGCCATCCGTTTTGCAGTGACGATTGCCGCCCAGGCGCCGGTAGCCGCCCGGCTGGCGAAGGAAGCGATCAACGCCGCTTTCGAGACCTCGCTGCAGGCCGGGCTGGCGCACGAGCGCCGCCTCTTTTACCTGCTCTTCAGCACCGAGGATCAGAAGGAGGGCATGGACGCCTTCGTCAATAAGCGGCGGGCTGCCTGGCAGGGGCGCTGAGCGCCACGCGCTGGATCAGCCGCCAAGCCGGTAGAGTGTATAGGCGTTGTTCCACACCTGCACCGGCTCGAGGTAGCGGGTTTGCAGCGCTTCAAACGTGGTCAGGTCGGCCGGTGTAAACGGATCCAGGCCTTGCTCGACGAGAAAACGCATCCCTGACTCGTGCCACAACACGTGGGTGAAGCCCTGCGCGCGCCAGTCGGCGGCAATGGCGGCGGCGTCGCGCTGCCAATGGTGTGTCTGGTGCAGGAAGCGGTCGAGCAGCGTATCGGGCAGGCAGGCGACCGCGCGGCAGGCATAGCTGCGCGGCTCCCAGAGGAAGAGGACGCGGCTCCCCTCCGGCAGCTCGTTCAGCGCCGCCATCACGTCGGCGTAGACGCCAAGCTGCCGGCGCTCGTAGGAATCGCGCGTCTCCAGCCCCGCCAGCACAGGAAGCGGCCTGATCGCCAGAAACTCGACCGCCTGGATAAAGAGCAAAAGGGCGAGGGCGCCGACCACCACAGTCCGCACGAGCCAGCCCGCGTCGAATTGCGGACGGCGCAGCGTGCCTGTACCGGCGAACCCTGCCCCTGCCAGAACGGCGAGCAAGCCGAAGATGGGGAACAATAGGCGCGACTGCAGGAGCAGGGCCGAGCGGGCCAGGCCATAGAGCCAGAGCGCGTAGTTGAGCCCGGCGAGGAGGAGCATGTGCCCTGCCGTCCGTCGCGCCGGCTGCGGCAGCTGCCGCCAGATGACGGGCAGCAGGCCGAGGCCCATGAGCAGCAACGGCCCCACAGTCGCGTCGTACAGGGCGCTGCCCTCGCTACCGGCGACGGTCGCCTCGAATGGGGCCGTAAGCAGCCGCCAGGGCGCCGTGCTCGCCAGACCGGTTCCCGGCCGGTCAAACCACCAGTGGCGCCAGGCATCCCAGTAAATGCCCTGGTCCGAGAAGAAAGGATAGACCGGATTACCGGTCGTCAGCCAGTTCTCCAGCAGCCAGATAGCCACGGCAAGCAGGGCCATCAGAGCGACCAAGGCTACGCGCCCGGTCGCCTTCGCCGGCCCCGCGCCCCGCGCCGTCCACAGGATGCTCAGCGCGAAAGCCAGCGGCGTGGCGACTGCCGTGTACTTCAGCCCGCCCGCGAAGCCCAGGAAAAGGCCGAGCAGCAGCAGCCAGCCGCGCTCGGCTTCTCCTGCCAGATAGGCCTCTCGCCAGCGCATCAGGAAGTAGAAGCCGGCCGACGTGTAGAAGAGCAGCGCGATGTCCACGTAGGGCGCGGCGATGACGCTGAAAAAGCCGGGAACGGACAGCAGAACGGCGGCTGCGTACCACCCGGCCGTTTCGCCAAAGACCCGTTTCGCCAGCGCCACGGTAACGATGAGCGCCATCAGCCCATAACCAAAGTGGAACAACGCGGCGGCGCGGTCGAGCCCGAACAGCAGGGCCAGGAGGAAATGCATCTGCCCGAGGGCCGGAAAGCCCAGATATGGCACGTCGATGGGATGACCGATGCGGCCCGTCTCCAGGTAAAGGCGGGGGGCGGTGAGGTGGTAGACGAGGCTGTCCCACTTCACCGGCGGAGCCAGCGCGGCGAGCAGGGTCAGTCCCAGACTGGCTATCCCGTAGATGAGGAACCAGCGCTGCCAGCGCGCTTCAGTCCGGGGCAGGCGCCAGCTCCGCGCATCTCGCCATGTCCCGGGAAAGGCCGGCAGAGCGAACAGGGCCAGCGCCAGCAGGGCCAGCAGCACCTGCCAGCGGGCCAGCAACCCGAGCATGCCCATGAGCATCAGCACGATACTGAGCAACCCCAGCCCCAGCCCGCAGCTCAGCGCCAGACGGACGAGCGGCTCTTCTGCTGCAAGCAGCCTGCCCGCGAGCCGGCGTCCCAGGGCTGCCGCCAGCAGGGCAATCAGCAGCCAGAGTAGGACGCTGCCTGCCGTCAGAAGCAGCCCGCCCGCAACAGCGCCGCCGGCCGGTTTGTGCAGGCCGAAATAGCCGGCGACCAGGGCGAAGCACCAGAGCACCACAAAGAAGACCTGCAGCGCCCACCGCCAACTGCTTCTGTTTTCGGCGTCTGGCCCCATCACTCGGCTTCCTGGGTGAGTAGCACGATAGTCAGCATTATCCTTGAAGCGTGGTGGCGACATTGGCTCGCGGACATGAGCCGTTGCCCCGCGCCCAGGCAGGACGGCACAAGGATAGCACGGCGCCAGTGGCCCCACAATGGGAATGGCTTACCACCCTACAATCAACGTAGCCTGAAAATCCTCTCGTCGCCGCGTGAAAAGTAGATAATGTTATTTGCCTATGTTGGAGAACCGTACTACAAATCGCCCGTTCAAGAATACTGGGGGGAAGGTGAAACCAATGGTATCCACGAGGCGCAGGCGGCTCCTGTCACTTTCTGTGCTGATCTCTATAACGCTGGCGGTCTTCCTGCTTATCCGCCCGGCAACGACCGCGTCGGCAGATGTGCAGGCCGGGGAGTTAACGCTGAGCTTCGACGACCTCGCCGGCTGGGAAAACGAGGGTGGGATTGCCACAGATCGCGCGCTGACCCTGGCTTCCGAGGCGCCGTCGGCCCTGTTTACTTCCCCGCCCATCGAGGCACCGCTGCCGTTTAACGCCGTCGTCGTCAGCTGGGGGCCGCGGCCCGCTGAAGAGGACGAGAGCGTGCTCTCGCTGTACGTGCGCACCGCGCCGAGGGGTGGCGAGTGGGGCGAGTGGTGGGAGATTCGCCCCAGCGCCGACCTGACGCTGCCGGAAGACGAGCTGATCACAGGCGACTTCATCATGCTGGCGGCGCAGGAGGGGACGCACGAGCAGCTCCAGCTCCGCGCCCAGCTTTACCCGGCCGTCGATGGCACGGTTCCGCGCCTGGAACAGATGCAGATCACCTTCATCGACTCCACCGCCGGGCCGACAGCCGAGGAGCTGGCGGCGCAGGCGGAGGCGCTGGCGCAGCCGGCTACGTCCGAAAGTGGCTACCCCAAGCCGCCCGTCATCCCTCGTTCCGTATGGTGCACCGACCCGGCCTGCAATTACAGCGACGGGCTGGAATACCGCTCCGTCACACACCTCATCCTCCACCATACAGTGACTAACATAGATGCAGACAGCGCTGCTGCCGTGCGCGCCATCTGGCGTTTTCACACGTTCA
>JAAYYY010000524.1 GCA_012515125.1 Chloroflexota bacterium | reverse complement strand
CCAGCCTGACCTGCGGCCAGCGCCGCCCACGTGCCGGCAAGCCCGGCGCCGACAATCAGGATATCGTGGACAATCGCTCCGTCTTGTTGCTGTCTGGCCATCTGCTTACCTCTTATCCGGCGTCGCCTGGGTGGCTGCCGGCCCATTTTGCTTCCCTACCCGTTCTATTTAACCTGCTCCAGGTCCCGGCTAACAGTGGTAGAGATCACGTGGTCCATATGACATATGTCCCTAATCTGTCACCAGCGCAAAAAAGGGATGCGACCACCGGGATCGCATCCCTTCTTAGCGGTGATAGGCTGTCGTCTACCGGCTCAGGCGCGGCTCAGAGACCGGCCTGGGCCGCAGGACGATTTACCAGAGTCCGAGAATCTTCCACCATAGGCCGCCGACGACGAGCCAGATGACGATGTTGAGCACACTGATCAACAGGCCGTGCTTCCACCAGTCGGTCATGCTGACGAAGCCGGAGCCGAAGAAGACCGGGCCGGGGCCCGTGCCGTAGTGGGTGGTGCCGGCAAACAGGTTGCTGAAGAAGGCCAGCACCAGGGCTGCCAGCAGTGGCGGCGTGCCCGCAGCCACCGAGACGATGAGGAAGGGCGCGTACATGGCGCTCACGTGGGCGGTGCAGCTGGCGAAGAAGTAGTGGCTGTAGAAATAGACGAGGGCCAGGACCAGGAAGGCCGGCACCCAGGCAAAGCCACCAACTGCCGCGCCCATTTCCTCGCTGAACCAGGGGATGAGGCCCAGCTTGTTGAGGAAGTCGGCCATCATGACGAGAGCCGCAAACCAGACCAGCGTATCCCAGGCGCCCTTCTCATTGAGGATGTCGCCCCAGGTGAGCACGCCGGTGAGCAGCAGCAGGCCCAGCCCGACGAGCGCTGTCGTCGTCGCGTTAATCGAGAGAGCCTCGCTGCCGATCCACAGCCCGATGAGCAAAACGAAGGCGGCGAGCATGATCCATTCCGGGACCTTGACCGCCCCCATCTTCTGCAGCTTTTCCTTGGCCATCTCCGCTGCTTCGGGCGTGGTCTTGATCTCCGGCGGGTTCAGCCGGTAGAGGATGTAGGGGATGGCGATCAGGCTCAACAGGCCGGGCACGCTCGCGGCAATGGCCCACTGGCCCCAGCTAATGTTGATGCCCTGCCCGGCGGCCAGCTCGACCGCCAGCGGGTTGGCAGCCATGGCGGTCAGGAACATGGCGCTGGTGACGACCAGCCCCTGGAAGACCGAGCGGACGAGGAAGGCGCCCATTCTGTTGGCCGTTCCATCGTCCGGGTTGCTGCCGTAGGCCTTACACAGCGAGAGCAGCACCGGGTAGACGATGCCGCCGCCGCGGGCTGTGTTGCTGGGGATAGCCGGCGCCAGCACCAGGTCGGTGCCGATGAGGCCGTAGGCCAGCCCCAGGGTCCGCTTGCCCAGAACCGACATGAAGTAGTAAGCAATACGCTCGCCCAAGCCCGTCTTGATGAACCCGCGCGAGATGAAGAAAGCGGTGACGATCAGCCAGATCGTCGTGTTGTTAAAGCCGCTAAGCGACTCGCCGATAGTCAGCGTCTTGGTCAGGGCAGTGGCCATGATGCCGATCATCGCGACAGCGCCCATAGGCAGCGGCTTGAGGATGATGCCGACGATCGTGGCGACGAAGATAGCGAGCAGGTGCCAGGCGGCGACCTCCACGCCGGCCGGCGGCGGGATAAACCAGATAACCAGACCCACTGCCAGGGTTATAAGCAGAGGGACGAGTTTGGCGTGATCCGCAAGAGGCGCCTCCTGCCCGGGAGCACGTGTAGTAAGGGTAGCCATGTCCTCTCCTTGTTCGCGATCGTGCCTTCACGGACAGGCAGCGATTGTGAAAATTCGAACAAGTTTATTTAACCAACATTAATGTTTCGTCTCCAGTACCATTTGTCACCTGTCGCGGGTGACAATTGTCGCGGTCCAACAGTGCTCATTGACGCGCCAAAAGGCGGCGCTTCTGCTGGTTCAACCCGGCAAGTGGATAGATGATCGGCTTCTCGTGGTCCGCGCTGGATCGACGCGAAGTAGTAGGGGCGCTGCCCGGCGGGCTGGAGATTGGCTATAGGAGAGAGGGTGGTGGGGGGGCGCCGGTCAGCAGCAAAACCGACGGCGCGGTGCAGATGTGGGTTGTGCCCTGAAAGCGCAGGGCCCCGGCCCATCCTCCGCCGGATAACCGGTCAGGAAGATGAGGCGGGGCCCATTGAGACAGTCAGGCGTCTACAATACTATACGCAGGGGCCGCCGCAGGGTTGCGGCCTGCCCGCAAACCAGCGGTCAGACGCGCTCGCCGATGGTCACGTTGAGGTCGCGCCGCTCGCCGCCGCGCACGATCTGCGCCGGGACCTTGCGACCGACGCGGTCGCCGCCGAGCAGGGCCATCAGGTCATCGACGTCGCGCACCGGCTGCCCGTCCAGAGCGACCAGGGTGTCGCCCATCAGCAGGCCGGCTGCCGCTGCCGGGCTTTCCGGCTCGACGTTGACCAGCAGCAGGGCCGTCTCCTGGCCGATGCTCTCGGCCAGCTCGGCGGGCAGGCGGACCATCTGGCTGCTGATGCCGAGATAGCCGCGACGCACGCGCCCGTGGCTGACCAGCGACTCCACCACCCGCCGCACCGTGGTCGCGGGGATGGTCACGCTGGCACCACGCAGCAGGGCCGAGCTGTTGATGCCCGCAAAGGCTTCGCCGGCGAGCAGCGGGCCGCCGCTAAAGCCAGGATACATCAACACGTCGGTCTGCAGATAGCGGTCGATCTCCCCACCGGCGCCCGTGCGCCAGCTTTCGCCAACGGCGCTGACGACGCCAAGGGTGGCCTGGACGCCCCGGCCGGGACGGGCCAAAGCCAGGACCAGCTGCCCAACGCGCAGATGGGCGTCGTCCCAGGTAGCCGCGGTCAGGCCGCTCGTATCCGCGCGCAGGACCGCCAGATCGGTAGTCGGGTCGCGCCCGATGATCGAAGCGCTCACTTTCTCCCCATTGGGCAGCCCAATGCTCACTTCGTCCCGGCGCACGACGTGATTCGCCGTGACGACGACCCCATCGGCCGCCCAGACGACGCCGCTGGCGCCCATGCGCCGGCGCCCACCGACGCGAACGATGCTCGGCGCCACGCTCTCCACGGTGTCCGCCATCTGTTCTGATAATGATTGAAATGACTGTGCCATTGCCTTTCTCCATTTGCCGGTTTCTTGTTCTCCAGGATCTACCTTTTCGCATACGTTTCCGTTTTCCTCCATCTGTTACGGGTTTGTTCTAGGACAATATGATAGACGACAGAGGAGGACATTCCATCCACTGTTAGTCGAGGTCGTACCTGGAAAAACGGGTAGGCTAGAGGAGGAGAAGGCCGAGACGGGTAGCGCGGACGACGGCCTCGGTGCGGCTCTGGGCGTTGAGCTTGGTCATGATGGCATTGACGTGGAACTTCACCGTATGCTCGCTGATTGTCAGGGCGTGGGCGATGGCCCGGTTGCTCAGCCCTTCGGCCAGGAGCTGCAGCACCTCCTGCTCGCGCGCCGTCAACGCCTCGACAGGGGGCGGCTCGGCGGAGCGGGGCATGACCGCCTGCAGCGCGCCCAACAGGGCAGGGTCGAGCACCAGCAGGCCTTCGACCACGGCTTCAATAGCCCGGCAGAGCGTTTCCACGCCGGCTTCGCGGAAAAGGAGCGCGCGAACGCCCGCAGCCAGGGCATCGGCTGCCAGGGAGTCGTCGGGAAGCAGCGCCACGACGGGCGTCTCTGCCTCGGCAAGGTCGGCTGGCACGGCTTCCGCATCCCAGCCGAGATCCCACAGCCAGACGTCGGCCTGATAGAGCGCGGCGTCCTCCAGTAGATCGCTGCTGGGGGCCAGCTGCCCGGCAACCACAATGGTTTCCCGCCCTTCCAGCAGGCGCGCCAGCCCGGTGCGGGCCAGTGGATCATCGCCGATGACGAGGACGCGGACGTTCATCAGGGTCAGGCCGGACGGAGCGCGTTACCCGTCATGGACGCGGCAGAAGGTGGAGCCCGCCTGAGCCCGGTTGCGGCAGCGGGCGCCCTGGCGCGTGAAGGCCTGGCAGCGGTTGACCGGCGAGGTATGCGCCGGCTCCGGCAGCTCGCCGTCGGCGTGCAGCAGGGCGACCAGCTCCATCATCTCGGAGAAGCTGTGCTCGAAACCGGCGACAATCGTCTCGGGGTCCGGCACCAGGCCGGCATCCGTCGCCACGCCCACCAGGACCCCGCCGTTGTAGCTGATGATGCTCACGCCGAGGCCCAGCCGGCCGCTCTGGGGCACCCAGAACATGACGTCGCGCAGCGGGGCGCCGGCAATGTAGAGCTGCTGGCGCGGCCCGGGAACGTTGGTCATGACGCCTGTCGCCTTGGTGCCAAAGATGGCCACGAGCAGGCTCTCCAGCTCCACCGGCCCTTTGCCGACGACGTTGAGCAGGCCATAGATAGCCGGCGCCTCGGGCGAGTTCTTCAGCGCATCCATGTGCCGTTTCACTGCTTCCAGCCGCTCTACAGGATCGGCGATGCCCAGCGGCAGCTCGAGGAAGACGAGGCCAAACTTGTTGCCCAGGGTGATCGGGCTATCGAGCGACCGGAGGTTGACGGGCACGACGGCGTGGAAGCTGAGGCCATCCACGGGCTCGCCCCGCTGCAGGAGATAGCTCCGCAGACCGCCGGCGACGGCCGTCAGGAGCACGTCGTTAATGGTGCCGCCGGTCACTTTGCCGACTGCCTTCACGTCCGCGAGCGGCAGGCGCCGGGACCAGGCGGCGCGTTTTTCTATCCCCAGCGGTCCTTTGAACGCCGTCTGCGGGTCGGGCATGCGGAAGAGGATCTGGCCCAGGCGCAGCACGCCGCCGGTGCCCAGGCGGGCCAGGTCGATCGCCCGCCGGGGGTCGCGCACGGCGACCAGCGTATCGTGGACGATCTCGTCGCCGACCTGCCGTGCGGCGTGGAGGACGCGGTTCACCCGCCCCTTTCGCCCCCTGCGGCGCGGACGGCGCGTCGCGGGCGCCAGTCCGGTTTCGCGCGCGGTGTCCGTCATGCTGAGCAGGACTTTCGTCAGCTCAATGCCATCGCCGATGCTGTGATGGATGCGGGCAATCAGGGCGCTGCCGCCCTGGTAATCCTCGACGACGTGATACTGCCACAGCGGGCGGGCCGGATTCAATGGGATGCTCATGAGCCGGCTGACCAGCTCCTGCAGCGCTTTCTGGTCGCTGGGCGGGGGCAGCTCGGCGCGACGAATATGCTCGTCCAGGTCCAGATGGGGATCGGTTTCCCAGTATGGGGAGCCGAGGCTGGTGTTGGGACGGCCAACCCGCTGGCGAAAGCGGTTGAGGGGCAGAAGGCGCTCGGCGACGATCTGTTTAATCTGTTCGACTGTCAGCGGCTCGGAGAAGGTGAGGACCGCGGTGATCATCATCAGGTTGGTAGGCTCGTCCATGCGCAGCCACGCACAATCGACGTTCGCCATCGGTTCGCGTTGAAGAGTCATCGGTGTTTGCCTCCCTGAGAAGTCGCCTCTTACCCGGTATACCCAGTAGTATAGCGGATAAAGCCGCCGGCCGGATAGTGAAAACGGCCACTAATGCTCCGGCTCCAGGCCGGCGGTGGCGGCGGCGCGCCGCGCTATATGCGGCGCAAGGGCGAGGGCCAGCAGGGAAATGAGAATAGCCAGCCCCGCGACGTAAAAGCCGACCTGATAGCTGCCCGTCCAGTCGAAAATCGCCCCGGCGAGCCAGGGAAAGAGCGCCGCGCCGCCGCCAAAGGCCGTGCCGACGGCGCCGTTAATCGCGCCCATCGCCTCTCCGGGAAAGAGATCGCTGACCACGGAAGTGACCAGGGAGGAGCGCGAGCCCTCGCCCAGGCCGAGCAGGAGCGCGTAGACGACGAGCCAGCCGCGGTGCATGCCGGGGCTGAGGGAGGCAAGCAGGAAAATGGCGGCGAGCAGGCAGAGGGAACCGAGGGCGTAGGTGGGCACGCGCCCGATGCGGTCTGACAGCGCGCCGGACAGGACGAAGGCCAGCGCCGTCACGCCGCCGGAGAGACCGATGGCCGAGGCGGCAAAGAGGCGGTCGAAGCCGGCATCGTTCATTACGGCAAGCTGGTGGACGGTGAGCAGGCGCAGCGGGCCGACCGCGCCGAGCGCCGCCAGCACCAGAAGCCAGAAAGCCGGGGTGCGCACAGCCTGTCCCAGCGACCAGCTGCGCAGCGGCGCCCGCGCCGGATCGGGCTGGATGGCCGAGTGGGGCAGCCCGTCGAGCGTCAGGCCCAGAGCGGCCGGCGACAGCCGCAGGTAGCGCAGGATGAAGGGAATGGTCGCCAGCGCCAGGAGCGCGAGGGCGACGTAGGCCCAGCGCCAGCCCAGGCGGTCGGTCAGGAACTGCATGGACGGCGTGACGAGCAGCCCGCCCAGGCCGGTGCCGGCGAAGGTGAGGCCGATAGCCAGCCCCCGGTAGCGGCGAAACCAGCGGGCGATCAGGCTGGCGACAGGCCCGAGGCCCAGGATGCTCAGGCCCAGGCCGCCGATCACGCCGTAGCTGATCATCAGCTGCGGCAGCGAGCGGATCTGGCTGCTGAGCAGCAGGCCGAGCGCGAGACAGGCGGCGCCGATGCCGAAGACGCGGCGCGCTCCCCAGCGATCCAGCGCGATGCCCGACGGGGTGGAGAAGAGGGCAAAGACGAGCATGCTGGTGGAGAAGACGAGGGAGGCGCTGCCCCGAGGCCAGCCAAACTCGTCGATGAGGGCGACAAAAAAGACGGTGAAGGAGAAACGCACGCCGAAGGCGACGAAGACGGTGAAGCTGGTTACGGCGACGATGACCCAGCCATAGAACCAGCGCGAGCGGCGAAGCCCCTCCGGCTCCGCGAGGTTGTTAGCTGCCATGCAGCGTGGCTCCTTACCTTGTCAACAAATCCAGCTCGCGTTCCAGGTTCTGCCTGGCCCGCGCTTCATAGGCGGCGCGCATCCGCGCCGTCTGGTAGAGGGCCGGTCGGGCGAGAAAGCGGCGCAGCACTGCGGCCCGGCCCGACCGGTAGGCCGCTTCGTCCACGTGGGCGAACTCCCGGCGAATGGCCCGCGCATAGGCCTCATAGACGGGCGGCGGCGCGCCGAGCCCGGCGAGATCGGCGTCGAGAAGGACGGCGCCATCGTCGTCGCGCTCGTCTACCTCGTGCGCCGCCGTGAGCAGGATGAGGCGCTCGACTTCACCCGATAGCGCGCCGGTCAGTCCCAGCGCGCGCAGCCATTCGCCGGCCAGCGCCGCACTGCGCGCCTCATTGTCGCTCGCTCCCGGCTCGTAGACAAGATCGTGCAGCCAGGCCGCCAGGCGGACAACATCTGCATCTCCGGCGTAGGCCGCCAGCGCGGCGACGACGGCGAGCACGTGGCCGACGTGCGCCAGTGTGTGGTAGAAGCGGCTGGGAGCGCTGTAGCGCGCGACGATCTCCGGGTAGAGGGCGGCTGCCGGCGCCGGGTGCGCGCCACAGCGCTGTAACAGTCGCTGCCACGCTGCCGCCGACGCGGCGCCGGAGGGGTGACCGGCGCTCATTCGGCTCTCCGGAGGGCCGCCCAAACAGGAATACGGAGATTGCGCCGCAGATTAGGGGTTCTCATTAGAAATGGTGGGGAATGACCCTATAGGCAGACAACCCTTTTCTCACTATCGTAGATGATAATTCTATTATTCCGGTGTTAATTGTGAAAACAACCGGAGCTTGAATCGGCGCGCCAGCCGGGTGTCGCCGGTCGGGAGCCAGATGAACGTGGAAGATGGTCAACCTAGCGTACAGTCTTCGCAGACGAGGAATCTGGGCATTTATGACAGCCGCATCAGGGTGCTGATCGTGGACGACCATGCCCTGATGCGCCAGATGTTGAGCGACGTTCTGGCGCTGGACGACGATATCGAAGTCGTGGCGCGGGCCGCCGACGGGCCGCAGGCGCTGCGCATTGTGGAAGAAGTACAGCCAGACGTGATCGTGCTTGACTTCGCCATGCCGGGCATCAATGGCATCGACGTGATACAGACACTGCGCAAGCAGTGGAGCCGCCCGGTGCTCATGGTTTCTGTGCATGTGCAGCCGTCGCTGGTGCAGTGGGCCCGGCGGGCGGGCGCTCAGGGCTACCTGCCCAAGCTGGCTGTCGCCCGGGCCCTGGCGCCGGCGATACGGGCCGTCTGCGAAGGACGCCCCTACTTTGGCGAAAACAACCAGTGGTCAGCGCAGGCGTAGGACCGGCGCTGTGAGCTGAAACAGCCGGCTCCGCCCATTGCGGGCCAATAGGCTGCCGGCAGCCTCTGTTTCCGGGGAGTGCTTGCCCTAATCGTCGTTCAGATTCTCCGGCTGGTAGGGACGACTCTTGTGGATCGTTTCCTTATTTAGCTCCACCGCGATTTCGCCCTCGGCTATCATCTCGACCCAGGTGGGTGGCAATAACACCTGCCGGTCGGCTTCAAACAGGCCTGTAGAGCCGACGACCATGTAGAAGAGCGCCCAGTTCTCGTCGCCGACGACGAAGTCGTCGAGCCGGCCGGCGCGCCCATCAGCCGCGCGCAGGGTGTGGCCGCGGATCTCCTCAAAACGCAGCAAATGATCGGTGGCCTGCGCCCCGTCCTCGTCAATGTTGGTCTCCAGCTCAATCTGCTCAAGCTCCCAGCCATAGTGGTTTGCCAGGGCCGCCTCGTAATCGTCCGTCAGGCCTGTTTCCGGTAGGGGCGGGCTACCGGCGATCTGCTCCCGGCTAACCGAAAGCTGCAGGGGCTGTTCGCCGGCTGGCAAGGAGAGCGCTCCGGGAATCAGCAGCGCCGGCCGGCCATTGAGATCCACCACCAGATAGCGCAGCCGCCAGTTGAGAACGTCGAGTACGGCATCCTCGACCGTGCCCAGTGGTTCGTCGCCGGCAATAACGGGCCGGCCGAGCCACTCACTCAGACTGTGTAGCATCATGACCTTCCTTGCTTGCTGTTCTCCTCCATCTTAGGCTATCTCGGGCAAAAGCGTATGGGGACTTTCCTCTATCTCTGCCGCAATCGTTGCGATTTCGTAGGTTTGGTAACAGCTAAACCTGCTATCATTAGTAGAATGACATAATCTCAAGGACCGGCTGCATAGATGCTCTTCTGGTTACTCGCCCTCGTTGCCCTTTTGCTCGCCCTCTTCGTCCTGGCGCTGAACCAACGCTCGAAATCCAGCTCGCGCGCCTTTCCCTGGCTCCTGCTGCCTCTCCTGTTCCTCCCCGCCATCCTCTACTGGCTCGACTTCTACTTGCTGGCCCTGCTGGCCCTCTACCTCACCTTTCCGAGCACACTGGGGATCTTCTCGTTGATCTTCTTTCTGCTGCTACCGGCCGGCGCGGGCCTGACCGACCCCGAGTTCTGGGTGCTCGCGCTGGCACTGGCCATTCTGTGGATGGCGATGATCCGCTGGCTATGGGTGCGGGCCCGCTGGCTTGGCTACGCCATCTGGCTCATTGGGCTGATTGTCTCCGGGGTGCTGCTCTACAGTGCCATTCTGCCGATTGATTAGACGCGCTCCCTAACAGATGCGCGGCAGCAGCTCTCCGGCGAGCATGTCCACAATACGGAGGCTGCCCAGCGCGGTGCGCAGCAGAACGCGGCGCGCCGGCTCCGCGCGCACTTCGCCGACGACGACCGTCTCTGTGCCGTACGGGGCAGCGCGCATCGCCGCCAGCACGGCGTCAACCTCGTCGCGGCCCACGATGACCAGCAACCGGCCTTCGTTGGCGATGTAGAGCGGGTCGAAGCCGAGCATCTCGCAGGCGGCGGCGACGGCGGGGCGGACGGGCAGCGCCGCCTCGTCGAGGACGATGGCGACGCCGGACTGGCGGGCGATCTCGTTAAGCGTGCTGGCGACGCCGCCGCGGGTGGGATCGCGCATCACGCGCACGTCGCCGGCCTGCAGCGCCGCCGCAGCCAGCCGGTTCAGCGGCGCTACGTCGCTCTCCACCGCCGCCTCGAAGCCCAGCTCCCCACGGGCGGCGAGCACGGCGATGCCATGATCGCCCATGGGCCCGCTGAGCAGCACCACGTCGCCGGGGCGGGCGCGCTCGCCGCCCAGCTCGACCCCGGCCGGCACCACGCCGACGCCGCTGGTGTTGATGTACAGCCCGTCGGCCTTGCCCTTTTCCACGACCTTGGTGTCGCCGGCGACGATG
>JAAYYY010000523.1 GCA_012515125.1 Chloroflexota bacterium | reverse complement strand
GGCTGCTCGCGCTGCACGTCCTTCGCCATAAAGATCATGCCGGCGCAGGTGCCCCACACCGGCTTTTCCCCGGCAAAGCTGCGCAGCGGCTCGATCAGCCCGTACAGGGAGGCCAGCTTGCCAATGGTCGTGCTTTCACCGCCGGGGATGATCAGGCCGTCCAGCCCCTCCAGCTCTTCGGGAAGGCGTACTTCGACCGCCTCCACGCCGAGCCGGCGAAGGATGTTGATATGCTCGATAAACGCGCCCTGCAGGGCAAGAACGCCGATCTTCACGTCGCCACTCCTTACCAGCCCCGGACGGCGAGCTGCTCGCCTTCGGGCAGCGAAGCCGCCGTGCGCCCGACCATCGGCTCGCCGAGGTTCTCGCTGACGCGCGCCAGGATCTCGGCGTTGGTGTAGTGGGCCGTCGCCTCGACAATGGCCCGCGCGCGCCGCGCCGGATCGCCGCTCTTGAAGATGCCCGAGCCGACAAAAACGCCGTCCACACCGAGCTGCATCATCAGCGCCGCGTCGGCCGGGGTGGCGATGCCCCCGGCGGCGAAGTTGACGACCGGCAGCCGGCCCAGCTCTTTGGTCTCTTTGACGAGAGAGAACGGCGCACCGATATCGCGCGCGTAGCTCATTAGCTCTTCGTCGGGCATGAGCTGCAGCCGGCGGATCTCGCCGAGTACGGTGCGAGCGTGGCGCACGGCCTCCACGACGTCGCCGGTGCCGGCTTCACCCTTGGTGCGGATCATCGCCGCGCCCTCGCCGATGCGGCGCAGCGCTTCGCCCAGGTTGCGGCAGCCGCAGACAAACGGCACCTTAAAATCGTGCTTGTAAATGTGGTGCTCCTCGTCGGCCGGTGTCAGCACCTCGCTCTCGTCGATATAGTCCACGCCCAGCGCTTCCAGAATCTGCGCCTCGACAAAGTGGCCGATGCGCACCTTGGCCATCACCGGAATGGAGACGGTCGCCATGATCTCCTTGATCAGGCCGGGGTCGGACATACGGGCCACGCCGCCCTGCACGCGGATGTCCGCCGGCACGCGCTCCAGCGCCATCACTGCGACCGCGCCGGCCTCTTCGGCGATGCGCGCCTGCTCCGGGGTGACCACGTCCATAATCACGCCGCCCTTCAACATCTGCGCAAGCCCGCGCTTGACGGTGACACTGGCTACTTCGCGCTGCCCGTTGCTTTTCTCTTCAGCCATGGGTACAAGACCTCCTTACGTCCTATCGTATTATCTGCTACACTGTGCCTGTTTCAGTATTGTAGTGGCCCCCATGATGCCCTTCAAGGAAATTGGGTCTATCGTTTCTATCTTTTCTGGAATGGTCATAGTACCATTCTCCAGCTTCCCCCTTCGCAGCCGCCGGCCTGCCCTGTATGCCGGCCGGCGTGCTGCCGATCAGGCCAGGAGGTAGACGGTGAATTACGGATTTGTGTTACCGGGCGGCACGGCCCGCACCGCCGCCGATTATGCCCGCGAAGCTGAAAACGCCGGCTGGGATGGCTTTTTCGTCTGGGAAGCGCCGTGGTCGACCGACGCCTGGGTCTCTCTGGCGGCGGCGGCGATGGTCACCGAGCGCATCCGCCTGGGCACGATGCTCACCGC
>JAAYYY010000065.1 GCA_012515125.1 Chloroflexota bacterium | reverse complement strand
TTATCCGTAGCCAGCGTGCGGGCGTTAATCTGGATCACGCCTACCTGCGTGCTGGACAGGTCGCTCAGGTTAAGGGCCAGCTCCCCGGCGACCTGGTTCGTGACGCCCACGACGAGCGTGCGCTGCCCGCGCAGATCCTCACCCAGCTCGAAGCGTACCTGGCTCTGGTTCGGGTCGATGGCGTAGATGAGCCGCTCTCCGGTCGCCGTTTTTTCCACTTCGCCCTCTGTCGTCACTTCTGTTGGCGCTTCAACCGGCGCCGTAGTCGGCTCGATGACCAGCGGCACAGCCTCGATGGGGGCGCTCGCCTCTTCAGGCTCGCGCAGCAGGCCGCAGGCAGTCAGTGATAGCAGGAGGACCGGCAGGAGGTAAAGGCGGAGCAAGCGCATAGTCAGATTCTTCCTTTTTCTGTGATGATGGTTAGCCATTACTGGACAACGCCGCTGCGCCCTCGTCGGGCCGGCAGCGGCAAAACGATTGGGATTGTAGGCAGCAATGGTGAACGCAGCGTGAGGCAGCTATTCAGATCCGGTTAAGACCCAAGCGCTGCCAGCGCCTCGGCCGCCCGGCCGAAATTGGGGTTGTAGTCGAGCGCCTTCCGCAGCGACCGCGCGGCGGCGTCCTGCCTGCCCGTCGCCTGGTAGGCCAGACCCAGGTAGTAATAGGCCTCCTCGTGCTCGCCCGCGTTGTTCAGCGTCACCTCCGCCAGCCGGATCACGTCTTCGTAGCGTTGGGCGCCCAGGTAAGCCGCAAACGGCTCCTCCTGATACCAGAGCAGGCGGAAGGGCAGCCCCACGCGCCGCGCCTCGTCGTAGGCCGACGCCGCAAGCACGTTTTCGCCCAGCAGCGTGTAGGTCGAGCCCAGATTGAACCAGGCGACGAAATCCTCTGGATCGGCCTCCGCTTCGGCGCGGGCGACGGCGAGCGTGTGGGCCAGCATCGCCTCGTCGCGGGCCATCTCGCCCAGCACCGCCGCCACGGCCGCCCCCTGTTCCGGCCGGTGGATGACGATATATTTGCGGTTGAAGACCCGCCAGCTCGCATCAAAGGCCCTTACGTCCAGTTCCCGGTTCGGGCCATAGAGCGAGTCCTGCGCGATGAACTGGCCCGCCGCCTGGTCGTAGCCGGTAAAGAGCCGGTAATGGCCGATGCCCCCACGATCTTCCGGGTTCACCCAATCCTCCACGATGACCGGAAAGCCGTTGCCGATCAGCTCCTGCAGCAGCTCGGTCGTGCCGCCCACCCGGATAATGCCCTCGAAGCCCTGGCTCCGCGCATAGGCCACGATCTGCTCCGGGCTGACGTTCTTGTCGTCCGCGTCGGGCTTCAGGAACGCGGCTGCCTCCTTCTGGTCGCGGTAATGCTCGTAATAGCTCAGGTTCATTGCCACCGTCACCGGGCCGCAGTTGTTCCACGTCTGGTACGCGTGCTGCACGCCGGTGAGCGCCACCTGCGCGGCGCCGACCGGCTCCGGTGTGGCGGTAGGCGCTGCCGTGGGCATGAGCGTCGGCGTCGGGCCGAGCGCAGCCGGCAGCCGCGTGGGCTCGAAGACCTCGACGGCCGGCGCGGGCAGCGTCGGCGGCGCCAGCGGCGTCAGTGCCAGCAGGCGGGCGCGGTTATCGGCCGCCGCCGGCGGGGGCGTTGGCAGCTCGGCCACCGGGCGCAGCTTGCGCAGCGCCGTCTCCGCCAGGCGTGGAACGTAGGCCACCCGGCGCGCCCACGTCTCGTCAGACCGGGCCAGCAGCGCCAGCGCCGCTGCCCCCAGGAAAACACACAGAAAAATCGCGGATAGGCCGCGTAT
>JAAYYY010000522.1 GCA_012515125.1 Chloroflexota bacterium | reverse complement strand
GCGCCATCGCCTTCACGTCGTCGGGAATGACAAAATCGCGATTGCGCACCGCCGCCAGCGCCTGGCAGGTCCGGTAGAGGGCCATCGTCGCCCGCGGGCTGGCGCCCAGCTCGATGTCTTCGTGGTGTCGCGTCAGCCGGCAGACGTCAACCACGTAACGACGCACCGATTCCTCGACGCGCACCTGCCGTACCTCGTCCTGCATCGCCAGGATCTCCTCCGGCGCGACGACGGCTTCCAGTGTCTCCAGCGGATCGTTCTGCTCGAAACGTAGCAGGATGTTGTTTTCCTGCTCCACGTCGGGATAGCCGATGGCGATCTTCATCAGGAAGCGGTCGAGCTGCGCTTCCGGCAGCGGGAAGGTCCCCTCCAGCTCGATAGGGTTCTGCGTAGCCATGACCAGGAACGGCCTGGGCAGGGCATGTGTGGCGATATCGACGGTGACCTGCCCCTCCTGCATCGCCTCCAGCAGCGCCGCCTGCGTGCGCGGCGTTGCCCGGTTGATCTCGTCAGCCAGGAGAATCTGCGAGAAGATGGGGCCGGGCCGGAAGACGAATTCCTGTTCCTTCTGGTCGAAGAAGTAGATGCCGGTGACGTCCGAAGGCAGAAGGTCGGGCGTGAACTGGATACGCTGGAAGGAGCAGCCTAGCGAGCGGGCAATGGTCTTTGCCAGAGTCGTCTTGCCGGTGCCCGGAACGTCTTCCAGCAGGAGGTGCCCGCCGCAGAGCAGGGCGATGAGCGCCAGGTCGATGATCTCATCCTTACCGACGATCACCTGCTGGATATTGGCGCGAAGCCTGCGGGAACTCTCTGCAATCATGGCATCCTCTCGATTCGCGGGCAGCGGTCAGCCTGTAACGTCCATTTTAACAAAAATGTGACAGTAAGGTGACATTGAGGGCGCCGGAGGCGTCAGCCAGCGCTGGCGAGCCTTAGCGTTTATCGACCCGGGCGGCGCCCTGTTCGGTCACGGCCTGCAGGATGCCCTCGTGGAGCAGGCCGTTATCGGCAATGATGCCGTTGACCTTGGGGAAGCTCTTGTTGAAGCGAATCGGCCGGCCGTCGAGGTCCACGCAGACGCCGCCGGCTTCCAGCACGAGGAGCGTGCCGGCGCAGATGTCCCACTCATGCTTGGGCCCTCGGCTCCAGGTTGCGTCGGCCTGTCCGGCGGCGACACGGGCGAGCTTGTAGGCGATGCTGCCCATCACGTTCACGTCGAAGAGGCCGTCGAAAGGCTCGAACTCGCCGCGCCGGACCTCCGAGCGGCTGGCATCGACCAGTGCTCCCTGCAGGTTGTCGCGGCTGCTTACGGTGGCCGGCTCGCCATTGTAGAGAACGCCGAGACCCCGGCCGGCGGCAAACAGCTCGCCGGTAGGCGGATTGTAGATGACGCCCAGAACAGGCTCGCCGTCCTCGACCAGGCCAACGGAGACGGAAAATTCCGGAATGCCCATGACGAATTCCTTGGTTCCGTCGAGCGGATCGACGACCCAGACGAGCCGGCGCTCGAGGCGGGCCGGGTCGTCGGCCGTCTCCTCGCTCAGCCAGCCAGCCTCAGGCAGTAGAGCCAGCAGCTGTTCGTGCAGGAGCTTGTCCGCGGCGAAATCGGCATCGGTAACAGGGTTGTCGGGGCTTTTGTCGGCGACGGTGTACTGGCTCTGGTAGAATTGCATGATCGCCTCGCCGGCCGCGCGCGTGGCGGAAATGGTGTCCGCAAGCAATTGTTGCATCAGCATTTTCTCCAGTAGAGTCAGTGAATCAGGCGATTCTAGCGCTGGTTGACGCTGTTCACAACATCTGTCACAATGATGCCGCCGTGGCGACGGCAGGGCTCGAAGGGGCCGGTCTGCCAGAAGCAAAAAACCCGGCGCAATGGCCGGGTTTGTCGATGCCGAAGGTGGGACTCGAACCCACATGGGCGTAAGCCCACTACGCCCTGAACGTAGCGCGTCTGCCAATTTCGCCACTTCGGCATGCAGGTACACTATTCTATCTGAACAGGTTCGAAAGTCAAGAATCAGGCCCGTGGCGGCGCAATTTATGAGAGAATCTTGCCTGATGCTTATCTGCCAGAAAACCGGCCGGCCAGCCGGCGGCGTTCAGTCTTGAGGAGCGGGTGATGAGCGCAGCGACTCGCTATAAAGTGAGCTTTGTGGTCGAAGACGGGAGCCATAGCGGAGCCATTATCAACATGGATCACCGGCCACGGGTTGGCGAGGAGATCCAGCTTGATCGCGCCGTCTATGAGATCCTGGAGGTGGAGGAGCTGATACCGCCTACGGACGACTTCGGCTTCATGCACGCCACCTGCCGCCGGGTGCGCAACCTCCCTTAGCCCCCGCAGCTCAGGCCAGCTCGCGGGCCTCGGCCGCCAGCCGCGCGGCTTCGCCCAGTCCCAGCGGCATCTCCCCGCCCTGCCCCTTCGCGTTTACCCAATTGACTGGGCGCTTCTCCAGGAGCCGGTCCAGCTCGCGCCAGAGGTCGGCGTTAGCAATGGGCTGCCCGCCCTGCTTCTGCCAGCCGCGACGGCGCCAGCCGTCCATCCACGCCGTGGCGCCCTGAAAGACGTAGTCGGAGGTGGTGAAGAGATGGACGGGCTGGCCCTCCGGCACCAGGTGCAGCCCTTCGATGACCGCCTGCAGCTCCATCCGGTTATTCGTCGTCTCCGGGTCAGAGCCACTGAGCTGGATTGTGTCGCCGTCCTGTTCCAGCACGACGCCCCAGCCGCCCGGCCCCGGATTGCCCTTACAGGAAGCGCGTGTATAGAGCCTGGGCGCGTCGTCGCCAATAGTGACGGCCGGCGTGATCGCCAGCCGGGCCTCACGCGCCAGCTCGTCCACCCGCTCGTTGAGGCGGTCGCCGCTGTGCCCGCGCACCCAGTGCCATTCGATCTCGTGCTCCTGGCTCAGCTCCCAGAGCCGTTTCCAGAGATCGACGTTGGCAATGGGCCGGCCTCCCTCGCCCTTCCAGCCGCGCCTGGCCCAACCTTCAATCCACTCGCCGATGCCCCGCCGCAGGTATTGCGAATCGG
>JAAYYY010000064.1 GCA_012515125.1 Chloroflexota bacterium | reverse complement strand
TCCGGCAGGCGCTGGAAGCGTGGGAGCGTGAAGGGCAGGCCACCCTGGAGAGCCTGAACGCCCAGCTCGCAGCAGGGGAGATTGCGCCGGAGGCTCAGGCCGCACTGGCCCGGCTGGACGCGGACATGGCAGAGCTGGGCTACGACGAGGCCGCGCACGCGGCGGCCCGCGAGGCCCGCGACGCGCTGGCCGAAGCGCCGGATCGCCACCAGGCGCTGAAGGAGGCCGAAGCCGCCGTGCGCCCGGTGCGGGAAACGCTGGCCGAGCTGGTTGAACAGCTTCGCCAGCAGGAACTCCAGGTGGCCGAGCTACGCGCCCAGCATGAGGCGGCAGCCGCGGCGCTGGCCGAGATGGAACAGGGCGCGGGCGACGCCGTCGCCGAAGAACAGAAGCTGTTCGACCTGCGGGAGCAGGAGATCGAGGCCGCACGGCGTATGGGCGCTGTGGAGCAGGCACTGGCTGTGCTGGAGAGCCAGCGGCAGCGCAAGAGCGTCTTGCAGGAAGAAAGGGAGGCGCTGATCCAGCTCATCCGCCGGCTCGACGTTCTGGAGAAGTCGTGCGGGCGCGACGGCGTCCAGGCGCTGCTAATCGAGCAGGCGCTGCCAGAGATCGAGGCCGACGCCAACGATCTGCTGGAGCGATTGAGCGGCGGCGAGATGCGCATCAGCTTCGCCACCCAGAAGGAGTTGAAGAGCCGCGATGCGCTGGCCGAGACGCTGGACATCACGATCAGCGATAACGTAGGCGAGCGCCCCTACGAGAATTTCAGCGGCGGCGAGCAGTTCCGCGTCAACTTCGCCATCCGGCTGGCCCTGTCGCGCATCCTGGCCCGGCGGGCCGGCGCGCGGCTGCAGACGCTCGTCGTGGACGAGGGTTTTGGCAGCCAGGACATGCAGGGGCAGCAACGGCTGGTAGAGGCGATCAACGCCATCCGGGACGACTTCGAGCGTGTGCTGGTTATCACCCACGTGGGCGAGCTGCGCGACGCGTTCCCCCGGCGAATCGAAGTGGTCAAGGGGCCGTCTGGCTCCCAGCTGGCGGTTTATTAGGCTGCCCGAACCTGACCAGCCTTAACCCGCCTCGACGACTGGCTCCCAGCCTGTCTCCGTCTTCTGGTACTGGAGGATGCCCGGCACCTCGTCGAGCACAGTCTGGATGGGCACGAGGCGGCCGACCGTGATGTAGCGATCCTGGCCGCGGGCGACGGGCGTGCTCGTGCGCCGCTCGCGGAAACGGTGCATATGGGCGTCGAACCAGGGGCGGATGCCGTGCATCGGCAGGCAGTAGAGCCGGCCAATCTCCACGAAGTAGTAAAAGAGCCAGTCGGCCTTGGTATAGAGGAAACAGCCGGCCGTTCCCTTTCCCTCGTTACTGACCGTCTCGAAGAAGAAGTTGCCGGTGCGGTGGTAGCGGTCCCCCTTGACCTCGACCGGGATAATGCGCAGGTTGCCCTCGCCGTCCACGATACTCCACAGTAGATCAACGTCCATCTCCTGGTAGGCGGGATCGTCTTCCACGTTGTGCACGGCGATGGTGTGGGGCCAGGTGCTCTCCAGGAAGTGGGTAACGTCCGCCGCGGCGCGTTTGGCTACGCTGGCGGTATAGGTCATCTGGTGTTGTCTGATGGACTGGCTCGCCAAGTCAACTCCCGTGATAAGCAACGGCGCGCAGGATGAACTCGACCAGGTCGTTCACCACTGCCTCGGCCTCGCGCTCCGCATCGGGCAGGTTGATGAGATTCAGGATGACTTCGTCACAGGCGCCGGCAATGGCCTCGGCGGTATGCCGGGTGTTCTGCGCGGCGATCAGGCTGCGATCCATCGCCGCGTCCAGCGGCTTCTGCCAGATGGCGGTCAGCCGTTCCCGGAAGCGCAGCCGCTGGCTCTCCAGCGCGGGCAGCGCCCCGACACCGCCGACCAGGAGAAGCTGGACGACAGCCGGCTCAAACACGGCGATGTTCACGTAGGCGCGCACGCCTGCGCTGACCTGATGGGGCAGGGTGGACCGCCCGGCGACGGCCTGCCGCAGCGTTTGTAGCAGGAAATCGGCGGTCTCTTCGTAGAGGTAGGTGAAAAGCGTCTCTTTGTCGGGGAAGTAGAAGTAGAAGGTGCCGATGGCTACGTCCGCCGCGCTGACAATGTCGCGGATGGTTGCGGCATAGTACCCCTTCTCGGCAAAGACACGCACGGCCGCCTGCATCATCGCCGTGCGTTTGGCGTCTTTCTTCTGCCGCGTTTTGTCGCTACTACGGTAAGGCATGACGCGGGTGAGGATAATCGAGGGTAGGGAAACTGTCAACTGGCCACAAAAACGCCGAAGCGGACGAGGTATACCTCTGTCCGCTTCGAACATCCCACTATTTCCCACTGAGCTGCGCCATGAGCGCAAACACAATCATCAGTATAGGGATCGCGACAGGGGACGTCTACGGTCAGGTTGCCAGAAACCGGGAACAGTGTCGTTGGTAGGTTTATACAAATGGTCAGGTATCGGGCCGTAGCTGCCACAGTTTCAGGGCCAGCTGCAGGGCGAGGCGGGTATCGGGCTGGTTGATATCCTGTCCCGTCAGCTCCTGGATGCGCTCCAGCCGGTAGAGCAGGGTGTTGCGGTGGATGAACAGCGACTCGGCCGTCTGGCTGACGTTGGCGTGATGGTTGAAATAAGCGTCAATGGTCTCGACCAGGCTGCCGCGGTGGCGGCGGTCGTACTCGGCCAGCGGGCCGATGATCTGCTCGGCAAAACGGCGCACGCCGTCCAGATGCTCGAGCTGGCTAAGGAGCTGGTAGATGCCCAGGCTGTTAAACTCGACGAGATGGTTGAGGTGCAGGCGGCGGGCCAGATCCATGGCCTGCAGCGCCTCCTGGTGGACGGTGGGCCATTCGTGGATGGCGTTGGTCGGGCCGCTCACGCCGCCCACAATGCGCACGTTGTCGTACTCCTCACTGTATTCCGCCTGCAGGTGCTCGCGCAGACGGCGATCCAGCTCGGCAACCTCGCCGCCGTCCTGCTCGGGCGCGCTGGCCAGAAAGACGACGACATGGTCTTCGGCGAAATTGTGCATCAGCGCCGGCCGCTTATGGCTGGAAAGCAGCCAGTTCATCGTGGTCGCCAGATCGGCTATAGCCGGCGCGCGCTCGGGCTGTTCCCAGGCAAAGGTCATGATGACGTGCGGCTGGCTCGTATCGTGGTCGAGGCGGCTTTCCAGCCGTTCGATCTCTTTGCGGGGCAGCGTTCCGGCAAGCAGGCCTTCCAGGAAATCGCCCCGCAGCGCCTTTTCCGCTTCGCTGACCGCCTTGGCTTTGGCCATCTCCAGCGCGCTGGCGACGGCCCCCTGTTCGGCGGTGAGGCTGTCCAGCAGGTCGAGCTGGTCGGCCGGGCCGACGACGGAAACGTAACCCCGCGCGCGGTCGCCGGAGATGATCGGCGCGACCAGACGGCCGACGTTCTCGATACCCAATAGCTGCTGCCAGTAACTCTGGTGGGTCTTGGCGGCGGCTTTGCGGTTGCGCAGGACGGCCGGGAGCATCTCCCGCTGCTTCAAGACGGGAAGCAGGCCCTCCACGTCTATCTTGTT
>JAAYYY010000063.1 GCA_012515125.1 Chloroflexota bacterium | reverse complement strand
GGTAGTCGCGCAGCTCGCCGGCCGAAGGCAGCCTGTCGTGAAACAGGAGATAGGCGACCTCCTCAAAGCGGGCATTCGGCGCCAGCTCTTCCACCGGATAACCGGCAATGACGAGCTGCCCCTTTTTTCCGTCCACGTGGCTCAGGCGGGTTTCAGCGGCAACTACGCCCTCCAGCCCAGAGACAAAACCAGCGCGATCAGGGTTGATCATCGATAACTGTCCTCCATCGGTAGGCGCTAATTATTGCCCGGAACGCCGCTTTTCGCTAATATGCGGGCGATTTTCCCGGTGAGATTGACGACAAGGAAAAAGAGTTGAGCACGAGTTCGACGGTTCTGTCGAAGCGGGTAGACGGCCCGACGGCGGCACGGTTGGGCAAGGGTCTGGTGTGGCTGTTCCTGGGCCTGACCGCGGCCGGATCGGCCGGAACGATGGCGCTATGGCTGGCCGGATGCTCGCCCGCCCAGCCCATTGGGAACACCGACTTTCTGGGCCGATATGGGGTGTACCTCATCCTGATGGTATCGGGCGTGGCCTTCAGCGTGCTGGGTACGCTGATCGCCATTTTTCGGCCACATAATCGTATCGGCTGGCTTTGCAATGTGACGGGCATGAGCGGCACGCTGTTGACTGTGTTCGCGCTGAACTACGCGACCTGTGGACTGACCGGAGAGCTGCCGTTACCAGGCGCTATATACGTTGCCTGGGCGAGCTACGTCGCCGTTCCGGGTCTGTTGCTCCTGCTGTTTGTTGACCTGCCGTTCCTCTTTCCCGACGGCCATTTTGTGTCGCCACGCTGGCGCATCCTTGGCCTGGCGCTGGCCGGGCTGACGGTGGCGCTCGTACTCGTCGCCGGCTTGCTGCCGGGTCCGCTCCGGTACAACGGGGTAGACACGATCTATCCTATCGACAACCCGCTTGGCCTCAGCTTCCTGCCGGGAAGCCTGGGGCCCGTAGTCGGCCCGGCGATCGCCTCCACTGTGGTCTTTGCCGGGCTCCTGACCAACCTATCGCTCGTCGTGCGCTGGCGGCGCGCCACGAGCCAGGTTCGCCAGCAGATCAAGTGGCTGGTCTTCTTCCTGAGTACGGCAGTTTCCTTTCACCTGCTCTATGAGATCGTTGGCGAGCTGTTTTCCGAGTCTATCCTGAACAGCGACTACTATTTGTTCTCGTTGCTGGTCGTGTTCCTCGGCTTCCCGCTGGTCATTGGCATCAGCGTGTTCAAATACCGGCTCTATGACATTGACCTGATCATCCGGCGTACGCTGATCTACACTGTGCTGAGCGCTGTTCTCGCCCTCCTCTACAGTGGCGCGGTGATTCTGCTCCAGCGGCTGCTGGGTGGGCTGGCGGCCGGCTCGCAAATAACGATCGTCATCTCCACCCTGCTAATCGCGGCGCTGTTCAGCCCGCTGCGCAGGCAAGTCCAGACGATCATCGACCGCCGCTTCTACCGGCGGAAGGTCGATTCGTCTCTGGTCATGCTCCGCTTCGCCCGCGCCGCGCGCGACGAGCTGAACCCGGACGCGCTTTCGGCTGTGTTGCTCGGCAGCATCGAGGAGACGATGCAGCCCCGGCATTTGTCGATCTGGCTGCGCGATCGTTAGCCCGCGGTGAAGCCGGCCAACCGCTCCAGCGCCTTGACCAGGGCGTGATTGCCCTCGCTGCCGAGGCCCGCCTGCTGGAGCGTGCGATAGAGCTGGAAGACGAGCGCGGTCCCCAGCAGCGGCACGCCGTTTTCGTCCGCCGCCTCCAGGACGAGCCGCAGGTCTTTCTGCTGCAGGTCGATTGTAAAGCCAGGACGCCAGTCGCGGGCGATGACCTGCGGCCCGCGATTGCTGAGCATCCAGCTTCCGGCTGCCCCCTGTGTCACCGCGTCCAGCGTCTTCTGCAGGTCGAGACCGCCGGCCTGGGCGAAAAGCAAGCCCTCGCCGACGGCGAGCATGTTGACCACGACCAGGATCTGGTTGACCAGCTTGACGGTCTGCCCGGCGCCGTGGCCGCCGACGTGGGTGATCGTCTTGCCCATCGCCTCCAGCACGGGCATGGCCCGGCTGACCTGATCCGCCTCGCCGCCGACCATGATGCTGAGCGTGCCCCTGGCTGCCCCTTCGCTGCCGCCGCTGACCGGCGCGTCGAGCATATATACCCCTCTCTCGGCCAGCCGTGCGGCGATCTCGCGCGTCACCTTAGGGCTGATGGTGCTCATGTCGATGAGCAGGCTGCCCTCGCGCAGCCCGTGGATAGCGCCGTTTTCGCCCAGGACGACAGCCTCGACGTCGGGCGTGTCGCTGACGCAGGTGATAACGATATCACACGCCCGGGCCAGTTCGGCTGGGCTGCCGGCGGCTGAGGCGCCCTCGCTCACAAGCGCGTCCATTTTGCTGCGCGTCCGGTTCCAGACAACCAGGTCGAAGCCGGCGCGCAGAAGATTGCGGGCCATGCCCTGGCCCATGATACCAAGCCCAATAAAGCCGATCTGTTCTGCCATGATCTCTATCTCTTGTCCTCAATGAGGCAGGTTCAGTCGCCCTGCAAAAAGGCGATTATGGGAGGGGCTCCGGTGGTTGTCAAGTCAGAGAGCGGGCAGTATTATGGCGCGCATGGAGGGGAAATCAGAGAACGACCGGCCGCCCACCAAACAGCGCGATTTGAGCAACAGCGACGCCCGTATCTGGAGCGAGGCCAGACCGTGGCCGGTGCGAGCATTGACGGTCCTGCTCGCCGTTCAGGCGGCGGCGATGCTGGCGCTGAGCCTGTTGCGCCTCGACGGGTGGCCGCCCGCGCTGACGGAGTGGTCGGACCCTGACGTTGCCTTCTTCTTGCCGCTCCCCTTTCTGGCTATCCTGGGCGTCATCGCCACGATAGGCTTCCTCTGGCTCAGGCCGGGGGCCTGGGTGGTGGCGATGCTCGTCCAGTGCCTGCACCTGATCGTGACGCTGACGTTCTACTTCTTCTTCGAGCAGCGCACCTTCTATCTCTTTGCCATGATGTTCTTCGCGGTCGTCATGGTCGTCTATCTGAACTACGCCGAGGTGCCGGCCGTCTTCCGCGTGGCGCCGGGGCAGGAAGCGGACAGTGAGTGAGGCCGCCGACCGGGCTTTGCTGCGGCGGTTCGAGCCGGTTCTGCGTTTCACGCGGGGCGAGCGCTTCTTCCCCATGCGCGTGGAACCCTACCTGGAACGCTCCAGCCTGTGGTGTATGCGTCCCAATCGCGAAGCCGAGCTTATTGTTCCGCAGGGGGAGCTGACGGTCGAGCGGCTGGTAGAGCCGCGCCCGGCCGACTTCGATACGGTGCACTTTCTGCGCTTCATCACGCCGCTGAACCTGACCGAGCTGGCTGCCTACCGGCTGCAGGAAGGGCTGAGGAGCAGGCGCGATCCGTATCATTTCCGTGCCGGGCCGGGGCGTCTCGCCCGCGTGGGTTACGGCAGCCGTTTTGTAGACGCCCTCTTCCAGATATCGCTGCTGGCCCGGGGGCGCGTGCCGGGCGATACCGCGGCTGCGGCGGCGCTGGCCTACCGGCAAATCATGGAAGAGCGACGCCACTTCGCCTATTACGGGCGCGTCGTCCGCCACAACGGCTGGGTCGTGCTGCAATACTGGTTCTTCTACGCCTACAACAACTGGCGCTCTGGATTCTCGGGCGCCAACGACCATGAGGCGGACTGGGAAATGATCGCCGTCTATCTGTCGGAGTCTGAAG
>JAAYYY010000521.1 GCA_012515125.1 Chloroflexota bacterium | reverse complement strand
CTTTGCCACGCTGCCCGACGAGACGCTGGCGAAAGTGGCTCCCCGCTTCGCCGCCGAAAGCGGTCAGTGGGTCGGCATCTCCGGCCGGGCACGTACCATCGTCTACAACACCGAGGCCATCCCCGACCCGGCCACGGGCCTGCCGGACGGGCTGGAAGGCTTTACCGACCCGGAGTGGAAGGGCCGGCTGGGCTGGGCGCCGACCAACGCCTCCTTCCAGGCGATGGTTACGGCGATGCGCGCCCTGTGGGGCGACGAGCGCACGGCCGACTGGCTGCGCGGCATCCAGGCTAACGATCCCCTCGTCTTCGACGGCAACTCGCCCATTGTCCAGGCTGTTGGCGCGGGCGAGATTGACGCCGGCTTCGTGAACCACTACTACCTGTACCGCTTTCTCGCCGAGCAGGGTGAGAGCTTCGCCGCGCGCAACTACTTCCTGCCCGGCGGCGGCCCCGGCAGCCTGATCATGGTCTCTGGCGCGGGCATCCTTGCCAGCGCCGAGAACGCCGAGAACGCGCAACGCTTTATCGACTTCCTGCTCAGCGTGCCGGGCCAGCAATACTTCGCCGCCCAGACCAACGAATACCCGGTGATAGAGGGCGTGACCACTGCCGCCGGCCTGCCGCCGCTCGCCGAGCTGGACGCCCAGGCCGCCGACATCGAGCTGTCCCAGCTTGCCGACTTCCAGGGCACGCAGGATATGTTGATCGAGTTAGGGATTATTGATTAGCTGTTAGCTATAAGCCGTAAGCTTTAAGCCTTCAGCCTTCAGCTTAAGGCTTAGAGCTCATAGCTTGAGGCTTTTTTATGACCATTTTCCAGCAACTTAGCCGCCCCTTTGCTACACCCGCCGTTCCAACCGGCGCGCTAAACCCTGCCGCCCCGCGCACGACGGCGCGGCTGTCCGGCCTCTCTGCCAGGAGCCTGACCATCGCCGCCGCGCTCGTCACCGGCCTCATCCTCCTCGTACCGGCATATCTGCTCTATCGTAGCGCCGGAGCGGGGCGGCAGGCGCTGGATACCCTGCTCAGCGTGCGCACGTTTGCCATGCTCGGCACGACGATCGGCCTCGCCGCCGCCGTCACCGCCGCCTCGACCGTGCTCGCCGTCGCCCTGGCCTGGCTCACCGCCGCCACCGACCTGCCCGGCCGGCGCTTCTGGGCGGTCGCCGCCGGCCTGCCGCTCATCCTGCCCAGCTACGTCGCCGCCTACGTCTATGTCTCCCTGCTCAGCCCGAAGGGGCTTGTCCAGCAGCTACTCGCCCCGCTCGGGGTCGAGCGGCTGCCCAGCCCCTATGGCCTGCCCGGCGCCTTCGTCGTGCTCACGCTGATCAGCTATCCCTACGTGCTGCTGACGGTGCGCGGCGCCATCCAGCGGCTGGACCCGTCGCTGGTGGAGGCGGCGCGCAGCCTGGGGCTGACGCCGTGGCAGGCGTTCCGCCGCGTCACGCTGCCCCACCTGCGCCCCAGCATCGTCGCCGGCGCCCTGCTCGTCGCCCTTTACGTGCTGCGCGACTTCGGCGCGGTGACGATGCTGCAGGTGAACACCTTCACGCGCATCATCTACAACCGCTACCTCGGCTACCAGCTTGAGACCGCCGCCACGCTGGCGCTGCTGCTCGTCCTGCTGACTGTCGTCATCCTGCATCTGGAGCAGCGCACGCGGGG
>JAAYYY010000520.1 GCA_012515125.1 Chloroflexota bacterium | reverse complement strand
ACGAGACGATGGCCGACGTGCCCGAAGATCTGGACGAGGCCCTCGCCTGGCTGGAACAGCTTGCCGCGCAGCAGGGCGCGCCGGCCGAGGAGCTGCCTTCGCTGCAGGAGAGCGGCGATCTACCGGACGAGCCGGCAGAAGAGCCGGCCGGGCTCAGCGAGGATGCGGCTCCGGCGATGGAAATCACGCCCGCGATGGAGACGCCGCCTGCCATGCAGGTGCCCGACGTCGCCATGATGTACCTCGATAGCCTGCTCGTCGGCGGCTGGCCTCAGGCGGGACCAGGAGCGCCGGAGCTTGCGGACGAGCTGCCCGACGACGCCGAAAGCGCCCTCGCCTGGCTGGAGCAGCTCGCCAGAGAGCCGGTAACAGAAACGTCGGTGGAAGAGGAGGAACCAGGCGCAGAGCCGGTCGCCTCGCTGGACTGGCTGGAAGAGCCGGAAGCCGGGACCGGGGTCGCGGAAGAGGCCGAGTCTGACGAGTGGGCCTGGACGGAGCAGCTACCCGAACCAGAGCAGTGGGAAGAGACTGAACCAGACGCGACCCTGGCTTCTGATGAAGCCATTGCCGGAGAAGCCGAGGTCGAGTCTGACGAGTGGGCCTGGACGGAGCAGCTGCCGGAACCAGAGCAGTGGGAAGAGGCCGAACCAGACGCCGCTCTGCCGACTGATGAAGCCATTGCCGGAGAAGCCGAGGCCGAAATCGAAGAGTGGGCCTGGACAGATGAACTGCCCGAGCCAGAGCAGTGGGAGGAGACCGGGCCGGCGCTCGACGAAGCAGCAGCGGAGCTGCCCGCCGTCGAGGAGACAAGCGAAGAGGCGTTCGACGATATCCCCGAAGACCCGGACGAGGCGATGGCATGGCTGGAGCGGCTGGCAGCCCGGCAGGGCGCGCCGCTCGACGAACTGCCCTCTGTGGACGAGATCAGTGATGAGATCGAAACCCCGGACTGGCTGGCCCGCGAGCTGGCCGACGCCGGCCCGGCTCTGCCCGAGTTACCGGACGCCGAGGCTGTTTCCGGAGAAATGGACTGGCTGGAGGACAGCGAGGGGCTGGATTGGCTGGAGGATACGGCCGTTGAGGAAGCGCCGGCCGAACCGGAGCTGCCCGAGTCGCCGGAGAGCGCTCCAGAAGAGGCGCCGGACGAGCTGCCGCCAGTAGAGGCCGGCTTCGACCTCGACATTCTGGCGGGGGAGGAGATGGAGCCTGCGTTGCCCGAATGGCTGGCCGGTGGCGACGAAAGCTGGCCCGCCGAGCTGACCGACATCGATAGCTGGCTTGTGGCCGAAGAGGAAGCAAGCCGGATCGACATGCCTGTCCCAGAGCCGGCACGGCCCGCGCCACCGGCGCCAGAGCCGGCGCCCCTGCCGGAACCGGCGCCCACCGAACGTATCCCGGCGCCAGAAGGCAGCGACGCTGCCCGTCTGGAGGAGGCCCGCACGGCCCTCGACGCGGGTGACTTGGAAGCGGCCATCGCCGCCTACCACGACTTCATGGGCGGCGGCAGCGGCCGGAACGTTGTCATTGCCGACCTGGAGATGGCGACGGCGGCGAACGAAGAGCCGATGCTGCTGCGCCTTCTGGGCGACGCCTATATGGAGAACGGCCAGCTCAACCGGGCGCTGGAGGCCTACCGCCGCGCGCTCGATCTGCTATAATCGCTGCGCCGGGGCGATTTTCGCTCCCTTAACAGAACAATGCGGAGGAGGCAGCCCGGTGGCTGCCTCTTTCCTTGCCCAAAACACAAAGCAGTCCAAAGGAGATCTCGATGGAACGCACTCTGGTCCTCATCAAACCTGACGCCGTACAACGCGGCCTCATCGGGCAAATTATCAGCCGTTTTGAGCAGCGTGGCCTGAAGCTGGTCGCGATGAAGTTTATCCAGATGGACGAAGCGCTCGCCGCCCGCCATTACGCCGTCCATCAGGGCAAGCCATTTTACCCCGGCCTGATCGCCTTCATTACCTCTGGCCCGGTCGTCGCCATGGTCTGGGAAGGGAAGAACGCCGTCGCCACAGTCCGCGCGACGATGGGCGTCACCAGGCCGTGGGACGCAACGCCGGGCACCATCCGTGGGGACTTCGGCCTGACCATGGGCCGGAATCTGGTGCATGGCTCCGACAGCGTGGAGAACGCCGCAATCGAAGTGGCGCTCTTCTTCGACGACGGCGAGTTCGTCAACTGGCAGCGCGAGACCGAGCGCTGGATCGACGACGGCGAATAGAAGTCGCCGCCCGGCGATGGCTACTGCACGCGAATCATCACCCGCGCGTCGCTCCACAGCTCTTCGAGGTTGTAGTAGCTGCGCTCTTCCGGCGTGAAGAGGTGGACGATGACGTCGCCAAAATCGACCAGCATCCAGCCCTCGGCGGGATCGCCTTCGCTGCCACGAGGCCGGCGCTCGGCTTTCTCCCGGGCAGCCTCGACCACGTCCTCGGCAAGCGCGTTGAGCAACCGCTTATTGTCGCCGCTGCAGAGGATGAAGTAGTCGGTGAAGACCGCCTGTTCGGTAATGTCCAGCAATACGATGTTGCTCCCCTTCTTGTCGATGAGGGTATCGACCAGGGTGTGGGCCAGTTCTAGTTCTTGCAGATGTCGCCTCCGTTTCAAAACAATAAGACTACGGAAATTGTAGCATGGGGCTGCCCTGCTGTACAATCAGACATACCATGCGTCCAGTAAAGCAGGGCACCACAGCCGGCCGGCAAGGGCAGCGATGACTACCGGGAGCTTTTCCTCACTCTTCAGGCAGGAAGAGCAGACGCCGTGGACCGTGGGCGAACTCACCGCCTACGTCCGCGAGCTGTTCGAGCTTGACTACCGCCTGCAGGAGCTGTCGGTCACGGGCGAGATCTCGAATTTCACCCACGCCCGCTCCGGCCATCTCTACTTCACATTGAAGGATGAACGGGCGCAGCTCAAGTGTGTGATGTGGCGCAGCCAGGCCGGCAATCTGCGCTTCCGCCCCGCAGAGGGTGACGCCGTCATCGCTCGCGGGCAGCTTTCAGTCTACGAAGCAGGCGGCGTCTACCAGCTTTATGTCAATGATCTGATCCCGGCGGGCCGGGGCGATCTGGCCCAGGCCTTCGAGGCGCTCAAGCAGCAGCTCGCCGCCGAAGGGCTGTTCGACGCCGAGCACAAGAAGCCGATCCCCGCCTTTCCACGGCGTATCGGCATCGTCACCTCGGCCGACGCCGCCGCCCTGCGCGACATCCTGAACGTCCTGCGCCGCCGCTGCCCGCTGACCTCTGTGCTCATCGCCCCCACGCTGGTGCAGGGGGCCGACGCGCCGCCTTCCATCGTGCGCGCCCTGCAGTGGCTGGACGGCCGCGACGACGTAGACACGATCATCGTGGCCCGCGGCGGCGGCTCCATCGAAGACCTGTGGGCCTTTAACGACGAGCGTGTGGCTCGCGCCATCTTCGCGGCGCGCCACCCGATCATCAGCGGCGTCGGCCACGAGACTGACTTCACCATCGCCGACTTCGTCGCCGACCTGCGCGCGCCGACGCCCAGTGCCGCCGCTGAGCTGGCTGTGCCCGATCTGGGCGAGCTGCGGCCGGTTATCGCCGGGCTGGCACGTGCGCTGTCGTATCACATGAGTAATCTACTGGCGGAGCGCCGCTCGCAGCTCTACAGTCTGCAGCGCGCGCTGCGTCACCTGGGGCCGCAATCCCAACTGACCAACTACCGCCAGCATTTCGACGACCTGGTCATTGCCCTGGAGCGGGCGATGGACCGGCGGCTGGAGAAGCTGGAGAGCCGCCATGCCCTGGCGCTGGCCCGGCTGCAGGCGGTAAGCCCGCAGGCGACCCTGGCGCGCGGCTACGCCATTGTCCGCCGGCAGGATGGGCAGCTCGTGCGCCGAGTCGCACAGGCCCGCCCCGGCGAAACGCTGCAGGTGCAGGTATCCGACGGGCAGTTTGCCGTCGGCGTGCTGCCCGCAGACGGAGAGGAATCAGATGAATGAGGGTCTATTCAGGAAGATGCCCGACGACGAGAAGAAAGACGATACGCCTGAGCTGAGCTTTGAAGAGGCGCTGCGTAACCTGGAGGAGATTGTCGCCCGGCTCGAGGCCGGCGATCCTTCGCTGGAGGAATCGCTGGCGCTCTACGAGCAGGGGCAAAAGCTGGCCCGCACCTGCAGCAGCCAGCTCGAGGCCGCGACCCTGCGTGTGGAACAACTGACCGGCGATGGCGAAATCGTTGCCCTCGACCTGGAGTAATCATGTTTAAGAGCATTCGTGAATCGCTGAGCCGCACCCGTAACAACGTATTCGGCCAGATTGTCAGCGTATTGGGCGGCGGGGAGATCGACGACGAAACCTGGGAAGACGTGGAAGCGCTCTTCATCCAGGCCGATATGGGCGTGCCCACAACCCTGGCTGTGGTCGAGGCGATGCGCACCCGCGTGGACCGTGAGGGCCTCTACCGCACCGACCAGCTCATCAACGCGCTGAAGCAGGAACTGCGGGCCATGCTGCCCGACCCGCCGCCGCTCAACATCGATCAGCCCCGACAGCTGACCGTCGTCATGATCGTCGGCGTCAACGGCTCCGGCAAGACGACGACTATCGGCAAGCTGGCCCACTATTACAAACAGATGGGCCGGCCGGTTGTCCTCGCCGCGGGCGACACCTTCCGCGCCGCCGCCATCGAACAGCTCAAGATCTGGGGCGAGCGCGCGGGCGTGCCGGTCATCGCCGGGCAGCCGGGCGGCGATCCGGCGGCGACTATTTACGACGGCATCCGCGCCACGCGGGCGCGCATCAAAGCGAACGAGCAGTACATTCTTTTCGTGGACACCGCGGGGCGGCTGCACACCAAGTACAACCTGATGCAGGAGATCGAGAAGATTTACCACGTCTGCCAGCGCAGCGTGCACCAGGCCCCCCACGAGGTTTTTCTCGTTCTCGACGCGCCCACGGGCCAGAACGCGCTGGTCCAGGCGGAGAAGTTCAAGGAAGCGGTCAACGTGACCGGGGTCGTCCTCACCAAGCTGGACAGCACGGCCAAGGGTGGTATGGTCTTCGCCATTTACAAAGAGCTGGGCCTGCCCGTGCGCTTCATCGGCACCGGAGAGGCAATCCAGGACCTGGCCCCCTTCGACGCCGATGCCTTTGTCAACGGACTCTTCGAGGAAGAGAAGGTATAGAGCGCATTGCGCGCGCGCTGCCCGATACTACAATAACAGCAGACAACTGCTTCACAACACAGGAGCTTAGACGGAAATGGAAGAACTGATCAGCCGGCTCGAGACGTTACAGGAAACGGCCAACCATCTGCGGAGGCGGCTTTGACGTAGATGCCCGGCTTCTCCGTCAGGCAAAACTGGAGCAGGAATCGACCAGCCCTACCTTCTGGGAAGACTCCGACCACGCGCAGCAGGTCATGCGCGAGCTGACCCGCCTGCGCCGGCAGACTACCATCTGGGAAAAGCTGGACGCCCGCCTGAAAGACGCAGTAGAGTTAGTCCAGATGGGCGACGAGGATCTCCGGCCCGATCTGGAGGCGGAGGTGGACGCCATCGCCGCCATCGTAGACCGGCTGGAGTTCCAGGCGCTCTTCTCCGGCCAGTATGACGACGAGGACGCACTGCTGGCGATTCATGCTGGTGCGGGCGGGACGGAAGCCCAGGACTGGGCCCAGATGTTGCAGCGGATGTTCATCCGCTGGGCGGAGAGCCACAACCTGACCGTGGAAGTGCTCGACGAAAGCCCCGGCGACGAGGCCGGCATCAAAAGCACGTTGATGGCGATAAGGGGCGACGATTATCCTTACGGCCGGCTGAAATCAGAGCGCGGCGTGCACCGGCTGGTGCGCATCAGCCCTTACGACGCGTCCAGCCGCCGCCATACCAGCTTCGCCAAGGTCGAAGTCTGGCCCGACGTCGCCGAAGACATCGAGATTGACATTGACGAGAGCGACCTGCGCATCGACCGCTTTCGGGCAAGCGGCGCGGGCGGGCAGCACGTCCAGAAGAACGAGACCGCCATCCGCATCACCCACCTGCCGACGGGCATCGTCGTCTCCTGCCAGAACCAGCGCTCGCTGGTGCAGAACCGGGAGACGGCGCTGAAGATCCTCAAGGCGCAGCTCTTTGACCTGGAGCGGCGCAAACAGGAAGCCGAAATCTCCCGCCTGAAGGGCGAGGACGTCGATGCCGGCTGGGGCAACCAGATCCGCTCTTACGTGCTCCAGCCGTATCGTATGGTCAAAGATCACCGCACCGAGAAAGAGACCGGCAACGTCAACGCCGTGCTCGACGGCGACCTGGATGGCTTCATGGAAGCCTATCTCCGGGAGCGGTTGGGAACTCAGCAGGAAACCGGCGCCTGACGGCCGGACAACAGGAGGAACCAGAATGGCTGCCAAATCAGGAAAGCGCGGCGCGCTGCGCAACGTGGCCCGCCAGCGCGCGACGAGCAAGCCCGCATCGCCCAAACCGGCCGCTTCCAGGCCCTCGGCCCCCAGCGTGCGGCGCTCGACCCCAGCCCGAACATCGCGCACCACCGACCGGGCGCGCAGTACAACGACCAGCCGCCCGACCGCGCGCCGGAGCACGCCGGCAGTCACGTCCAGCGCTCCGCCACGGCCGGCCGCAAGCAGCAGGGGCACATCTCCGCTACGGCGCAGAGCGCAGGAGACCCAGCCGCAGCCGGCCGTGCGCTCCTCGGGCGGGGCTGTGCGTGGCGGCACGTTTGGCCGCGCGCGCCGTGCGACGATACCGGGCGCCGTGGGCACGAGCGCCGGCACGCACGTAGACGACCTGCGGATGCAGGTCCAGCATCTGCGCAGCCGCTTCTCCCAGTTGCAGGCCCAGGCGCAGCTCGGCGATCTCTACCAGCAGATCGGCCGCTACGACGCGCGCGTGAACGAGCTGCCCCGCGAGCTGGAAGCGCTGCGCAGCCGTGGCTATATCCACGCCGGCCTCATCGACGACGACATTGCCGACGTCGTGCGCCAGTGGGAAAGCAGCCGCTACTCGGTGCAGGCGGCCCTGGACCAGCAGACCAGCCGGATGAGCCAGGCTCTGGCGCAGGCGGCAGCGTACGTGAACCAGCTTTCGGCGGGCGACGTTGCCGCGCTGTCGGCTGCCGACAGCGCGCTGGCGGCCCTGCAAAACCAGATCTATGCGGCGCGCAACAGCGTGGGCGGTCTCTTTGGGGGCATCGAGCAGCCGCTCTCCTTCCTGGAGCAGACGATCCAGCGCTTCGACTGGGTTCTGGAGCAGTTCCAGAGCTCGCCCAACATCCGCCTGATGGATGCGGAAGCGCCGCTGATGGCTACCGAGGCCGAGTGGGAGCGCGACGGCGAAGAAGGGCCGGACGGCACGCTCTATCTGACCGACCAGCGGCTGCTCTTCGAGCAGAACGAGGAAATCGCCACCGAGAAGCTCTTTGGCCTGATCACGACGAAGAAAGAAACGCGCCGGGAGCTGTTGCTGGACATGCCGATTCATCAAATCGAACAGGTCGGCCAGGCGCAACAGGGTGGTTTTCTCGGCCTGGGTCGCACGGAAAAGCTGCAGCTGATCCTCTCGGCACAGGCTCAGGTCGGCCGGGCCAACTTCGAGCTGAAGGGGCAGGCGGCGTCGGATTGGGTCATCTGGATCAAGCGGGTCCAGTCGGGCGAGATAGACCGCGACCGGGCTGCCGGCTTTGCCGAAGAGGTCCGCGCCGCCGAGGAACGCGCTGCCCGCTTCCCCGCGCAATGTCCCAACTGCTTCGGGCCTCTGCCGCCGCCGGCCCGTGGCGAGACCTACGTCGTCTGCGAATACTGCGGCTCGGTCATCCATCCGGCAGAAGAGCCGCCGGCAGGGTAGCGTCGTGAACCGCTCGATGCCGCCCGGCACGGTCATTCCCGAGCTGGCCTACGCGGACGTGCGTGAGGCGGTTGACTGGCTCTGCCGGGCCTTTGGCTTCGCCGAGCGCCTGCGCATTGGCGATCATCGCGCCCAGCTCACCTATGGCGAGGGCTCTATCGTGGTGACGCGGCTGCCGGATGGGGCCGGCCCTGTGCCGCCGGAGCGTCGCGATCATGCGGTGATGGTGCAGGTGCCCGACGTGGACCGGCACCACGAGCAGGCCGTTGCTTCGGGCGCGAAGATCGTCAGCCCGCCCACAGACTATCCCTACGGGGAGCGGCAGTACACGGCAGACGACCCGGGCGGGCACCGCTGGACTTTTTCGCAGTCGATTGCCGACGTGGACCCGGCGAGCTGGGGAGGT
>JAAYYY010000519.1 GCA_012515125.1 Chloroflexota bacterium | reverse complement strand
GACGACGATCGGGGTCCGATCCGCTGCGCTCAGCGGCGCGATAGCCGACGTACCGGAGTCGTCTTCGACAAGGAAGTTGTCGAACGCCGCAAAGGTCTGGCCCGTCTCGTAGGTCGAGGCGAACACGCCGAACAGCGTCTGGAAGTTCTCCGTCGGCCTGCTCTCGTTGACTTCGTTGAGCAGGTGATCGTTCACGTAGACGCGGATGGTGTCGGCCGTGCGCTCGATGCGCCAGGTGTTCCAGTCCGACCCGTCTGGCCCATAGTTGTAGACGCCCGGCGATAGCGCTATCCAGTCGAACAGGTCTATCTGGGAGCCGGGCACATCCTTGAGAATCTTATACTTGTGGATGCCCGGCCCTTCCCAGAGCACCCAGATCATGTAGTAATCGCCCAGGTCTGGCTTCGACGGGTCGGGGTCGTCCTTGGCGTCAAACATGATGCCGTAGGAGTTCCAGTACCAGAAGCCGCCGGGATTGTAGCGGAAGCGGGCATCGACCTCGATCGTGTAGTCGCCTGTGGGCAGATCCACGCCCGGGCTGACCTTCACGTCGGTGCGGTCGTCGCAGATGTCTACTTTGTAGTTGCCGTCCGACAGGTACCACTTAAAGCAGTCATTGGAGACGTGCGTGTTATCGACCAGTGGCCAGCCGCCCGAGTCACCCTCGAAATCGGCGAAGTAGAAGAAGGGCGGCGGCGTCGGCGTCGGGGTTGGGGTCGGCGTCGCCGAGTAGAAGGCCGCGGGCAGGTATGCCCACACGTCGGTCTGTTCGCCCTGCGCCCGCAGGTCGCCTGCCGACAGGAAGCCGTATAGCGCCGTCAGCAGGAATACGATCAGTAGTAAGGCGCCACCCGCCAATCCCAGGGAAGTCAGTGTCTTTCGTGAATGAGGTGATTCTTTCAAGGTAAGCTCCTTTACTGTGGCCCAGAGCGGGCCTCGTGATGGCACGGAGGGAGGGACCATCCGTGGGGAAAGGTCAGCGGTGATTCTAGACCACCGCCCTGAATTGTCAAGGCAGCACGGTAACCGGCTGGGCCAGCATGACCTGGTCGTTTGGCAGCGCCTCACCTTCGGGGGTGAAGAGCGGCAGCCGCTCGCCCGTCCGCCAGTCGTACATGCCCACGACCAGATGATAGCGGCCCGGCGGCGCGTCATCCGCCACCGTAATCTCGTAATCGTCGTCCACGACGATGCCCTCATCCCAGCGCGTCGGCGGCAGCAGGCCGTTGTAGGGCACCTGGTCATCCTGCCCAACCGGCTGCCCGTCCGGCCCGACGAGATGGGCGAAGACACTCCAGTGATGGTTAGCCGGCGCATCGGCCGTCCAGAAGATCGTGAACGACAGGGTCTCGCCGGGGCGCACCTCGTCGCGGGCCAGGGTGTAGCCGTACAGATAGAGAGAGGCGCCGAAGCGCGTGCCGTCCTCGACGGCGATCTCCAGCGGGTCGCTCGTGTCGAAGGGCCGTTCTTCGTCGCGCCACCAGACGTCAATCTCCTGGTAATCGCGGCGAACGTTGCCCAGGTAGTCAAAGTTGCGCTCCAGAAAACGGTGGAAGCGCGGGTAATCCCTGAGAAAGACGAGGTGGTTCCCCGTCAGCAGGGAGCTGTCCACGAGCACCATCGCCACGTTATCGGCGACGATCTCCTCGATGAGCTGTTCAGTGCCGATCTGCCCGCTGGTAATCGCCCCATGCGAGAGAGCCGCCCCGGAGTAGGTCGTCCGGCGCTGCGCGTAATAGGCCAGACCAATGTCGTCGGCGAGGATGGCGCTCTCCGGCCCCGTGCGCTGCCGGATCAGCTCGACGACCGGCGGCGTCTCATCGTCCACCCAGCTTGCCCGGTAGGCGTTGGCCCGGATGGCCGGCACGGCGAGGGCTACGAGCAGAGCCGCGACAACAATCCGCCAGCGCCGCCCCGGTCGCTGCCAGAAGTCGGCCAGCAGCCAGCCCACGAGCAGCATGACGCCGGGCAGGATGAACATGAAGTGGCGCTGGCCCAGCTCGCGCGACAGGACAAAAAAGCCCAGCAGCGGCGCGAGCTGCCAGACCCAACGCGCCCGCCCGTCGTTCCGCCACAGCCCAACCGCCCCGGAAATCAGCGCCAGCCCCAGCCACAGCGGGTACATGCGCAGGTAAAGCGCGAAGAGGGCCAGCTTGCCCGCCAGCACGTCGCCAAACGCCTGCTCGCTCCCCTGAGCCAGGTGGTGGCCGAGCACAAAATCGAGGAAGTCGGGCACCAACAGGATAAACAGGCCGCCCACGAGGAGCAGGATCAGTCCCAGCGGCAGGAAGAGGGCCAGCAGGTCGCGGAGCAGGTTGCCAAACGATGGGCGAAGGGCGCCGCGCCGCCACCAGTCCCACACCAGCCACAGGGCGATGCCGCCGGCCGGCAGCAGCCCGAACAGCTTGACCATCGTCGCCAGCCCGAACAGCACGCCGGAGACGGCCAGATGGCGGCGTTCTGGCTTTTCGCGCGGCCAGGTGGCGATGACGATTCCGGCCGTAATGAGCAGCAGGAAGAGCGGCTCGTTGCGGAAGATGCGCGCCTCGCGGAAGACGTCGGGATGGGCAAGGAAGAGGGCGAGGGCCAGCGCCCCGGCCAGCACGCCGTGGTGGCGCCTGCCCGCCAGAAAGAGCAGGATCGCCGCCGCAAAGGCCAGGACGACGCAATAGACGCGCATCACCAGGAGGCTGTTGCCCAGCAGGCTCATCACCGCGGTGCCGGCGTAGAGGAAAACGGGTAGCTGGGGCGTGAGGAAATCGCGGTAGGGCAGCTCGGCCGCCGTCATCCGCCAGACCTGGTAAAGATATTCCCCTTCGTCGTCGAAAATCATCCAGCCGGTGAGATTGGTCAGGTAGGCGACGAGGAGAAGGAGGATCAGGGCGGCGACGAGGGCTACGCTCAATATAGCCCGGCGATCATGGCTGACGTTCATGGCAAATCCAGCGGCATCAGGTAGCTATTTTCGCCGCTGCCATCGCCGCGGTCAAGCCGCGTCACGTCCTGCGGGCGGTAGAGGCCCACGCTGAGCGTCCCGCCCGCCGGCAGCCCGCCTTCTGGCAGCACTATCCAGTGGTCGTCGGCAATCAGCTCGCCCGGCTGCCAGCCGGCCGCCGGCCGGAAGCCGACCGCCGGCACACCGTCGTGCTGCGCCAGCAGGTTGCCGGACGCGTCGAGCACGTGGGTAAAGACGACGAGGTCGCCCGCCTGGGCCGTCTCCGCCTGCCACACGGCGCTGACCAGCAGGGTGTTCCCGTTCAGCAAGGAGGCGTCGAGCGCGCGCAGGACGATACCGTCGCCGAAGCGGGCCAACTCGCCCTGCGGGGCGGATGCATCGCGTGGCCGGAAGAGGAAGACGTCGCGCTGGTAGGGGTAGGAGAAGCGGGCGGCGGGCGTCCATTGCCGCCAGAGCGAATCCGCGACGGCCGGCGGCAACCGCTCGGCAAGATGCAGCCCCGAAAGCAGCACCGCGCCGGTTCGCACGTCGCCCAGGGCGTCCAGCAGCGCCCGCTCGGCCTGCGGCGCGAGGTCCGAGCTGCCGAGGTAGTCGGGCACGTGGAAGAAGCGAGAGGCCGCCTGCCTCTCCGCCGTGAGGTAAAAGACGGCATTACCCAGCACCACCAGCCGTTCGTCTTCCGGCGTCAGGAGCGCGGCGGCGCGGCCGATCTCCTGTTCTGCGATCCGGTCCGGTTGTGGGTATGCCGTCTCCCAGGTGACGTGGCGCAGGTCCGCCGACCACGCCGGCAGGGTAAGCAGCGCGAGCAGCCCACCGGCGAGCACAATCGTCCGGTTTCGCCGGTCCTGCTCGGCGGCGCTGACGCCCGCGCCGACGAAAACGGCCGCCGAGGCCAGCAACGGCAGCAGGTAATGGGAGAGGCCGCCGAATCCCAGCCGCAGGCCCGGCGCGAGGAGCAGCGCCAGCCACTCCGCCGCCGCCCAGCCGCCGGTCAGCAACAGCGCCGGCCGGCGGCTGAACAGCGCGACCAGCGCCGCAACCGAAGCCAGCGGCGCGAGCGGCTGCCGCGCTGCCCAGTCCAGCCACATCCGCGCCGTGTCCGCCCAGGGGAGGCCCGCACCCAGCCGGTCCGCGCCGCTGGCGAACGCCCAGAACGGCCCCCACGCACCCTGTGCCAGCAGCAGCGCCGCAAAGGCGACCAGAGGCGCGGCAAAGCCCGCCAGCCAGCGCAGCAGCCCCCGGCGCACCGCCAGCAGCAGAAAGAGCAGGAAGACGCCGGCGTAGATAACCGCCGTCTGCTTCGCCAGAAGGGCCAGCGCCGCCAACACGCCGCTGGCGACCCACCAGCGCCCGCCGGGCCCGCGCCAGGCGCGCAGCCCTGCCGCCAGGCTCAGCGCCGACAGGGCCACGGCGAACGGCTCCAGCAACGCAAAGCGCCCCCAGAAGACGGCGAGCGGCGCGGCGGCGAAGAGCAGGCCGCCCAGCAGGCTGCCCCACCGGTCGCCGCCCGCCAGCCGCACGACGGCGACAATCGCGGCTACCGTCAGCACAGCGGCGGCGACGGACAGAACGCGCGCCGCGAAGAGGTCCACGCCCGTCAGCTCGAAGAGCAGCGCCAGCAGCCATTCGGCCAGCGGCGTGCGGTTCTCGAACAGGTCGCGGTAGACGGCGGCGCCGGCAGCGACCCGGCTGGCGACGACCAGATGCACGCCTTCGTCGGCCTGCGCGCCCAGCAGCCCGGCGCGATGCAGCCGCAGCCCGCCCGCCAGCAGGAGGGCCAGGAGCGTCAGCAGGCGGTCATTGCGCTTCGTCACGGATGGTCACCTGGGCGAGCGGAAGCGCATCGCCCTCTGTTCCGGCAATGGGCAGGCGCGTGCCTTCCAGCAGGTCGTACATGCCGGCGAGCAGCGGGTAGCTGCCGGGCGGCAGATCGGCGGGCAGCGCCAGCCGGCGCGGGTCGGCGATGATCTCGCCCGGCTCCCAGTGGGTCGTCGGGTGGGTGTCGCAGCGCGGCGCGCCGTCGTCCTGGGCGCGCATCTGCCCGTCGTAGAGGTGAACGAAGACCTGATAATTGCGCTCAAATGGGGCGAGGGCCTGCCAGTAGAGAGTCACGCCGAGGCTGCCCCCCGGATGGGCGGCGCTGCTGTCCAGGTCGTAGCCGAGCAGCCGCACGCGGTCGCCCAGCGTGACGTCCAGCGGGTGTTCTGGTTCCGGGCTTCGCGGCACGACCTCTTCCGGCGCCCGCCAGAGCCTCACGCCGGCCGCTTCGCTCTGGCGCGGCGTGCCGGCCGGCTCGCGCCCGAAAATGGCCAGCGAGGGCTCGCCGTTGACCAGAATCGTCTCCTGCAGATGCAGTCCCTCGACCATTTCCGGCGGGATGGGCAGCGCGTCCTGGGCACGCTCGGCCCGGAGGAAGGTTGCCAGGTCCGGGCAGTAGGTGCGCGGCGCCTGGGCCATGTACCACGCCGTAATCTCCTCCTCCTCGTTGCTGGCATAGGGGAAAGCGGTCACGCGGCGGGCCGCCAGCCGCCAGCCTGCCTGATGGGGGAAGCCAAACAGCCCGTATTCCGGCGGCGCGTCCCACGTCGTCAGGTAAAAGGGCGGCGCGTTCTCCGCCCAGGTGCGCTGCCGTTCCGGCGTTGGATCGACAAAGATGAGGGCGAGGTAAAGCGTGCTGCTCGCCGCCAGCAGCGCCAGCAGGAGCGCCGCCAGGGTCCGTTGGGCGCGCCACAGCGCCAGCCCGCCCGCCGCTGCCAGCAGCGCCAGCCCCGGCGCCGCCGTGTAGATATGCGTGCGCGGATCGACGACGACGACGGTGTAGAACAGCGCGGGCACGGCAAAGAGTAGCAGCGCTGCCGGCTCGCGGCGCAGCGCCCACAGACCGACGGCTGCCAGCAGCAGCAGGGCGACGACCATATAGGTGTCGTTGTACAGCGTCGCCATCTGCCAGACGCGCCCGCCGCTCCAGCTCAGGCCGTTGCCCAGGCGGTCTTCCAGCAGGTAGCTGCTCGTACCCCCGAAGGTCGGGCTGAGCGCGTAGGGCAGGTAGAAGCTGCCGGCGACGAGCGCGCCCGCCAGCAGCGCCGTCGCCCACGCTCGCCACACCTTCCTGCCCTGGCGGAACAGGACCGGCAGTACCAGCCAGGCGACTGCCGGCGCGAGCAGAATGGCGTCGTAGTGGGCGAGCAGCCCGCCGCCCAGGAAGGCCGTCGCCAGCAGCAGGTCGGAGGGCAGCCGTCCCTGCCGGTAGCGCCGGGCGTGATAAAGGGCCAGCGCCCCCCAGAGCAGGACG
>JAAYYY010000518.1 GCA_012515125.1 Chloroflexota bacterium | reverse complement strand
TCAGCCATTGGGCGTTCTCGGGGATGGGCGGCGTGCGCTCCAGGATGTCGTAGATGGCCGTGCGATCATGCTGCCGGATGGCCATGTAGAGGCGGGGCATGATTGGGAAATGGAAGCACATGTGGAATTCGTCACCGTCGCCGAAGTAGGCGCGCACGTCTTCGGGCCACTGGTTGGCCTCGGCGATAAGCACGGAGCCGGGGTATTCGGCGTCCATCATCGCCCGCACTTTCTTCAGGAAAGCGTGCGTTTCAGGCAGATTCTCGCAGATGGTCCCCTCGCGCTCGTAGAGGTAGGGGACGGCGTCGGCGCGGAAGCCGTCGATGCCCATATCGAGCCAGTAGCGCATGATGTTGAGCATCTCTTCGTGCACAGCTGGATTGTCGTAATTCAGGTCGGGCTGGCTGCTGTAGAAGCGGTGCCAGAAGTATTTTCCGGCTACTTCGTCGTAGGTCCAGTTGCTCTTCTCGTAGTCGATGAAAATGATGCGCGCGTCGGCATATTCGGTTCCCGTCTCGCTCCAGACGTAATAATCATGATAGGGGCTGTTGGGATCGCTGCGCGCCGCCTGGAACCAGGGATGCTGGTCGCTGGTGTGGTTCATCACCAGATCGGTGACGACGCGCAGCCCTCGCGCGTGCGCCGCGTTGAGAAATGCCTTGAAATCGTCGAGCGTGCCGAAATCCGGGTGGATGTCGGTATAGTCGGCAACATCATAGCCGTCGTCGCGCAGGGGCGACGGGTACATCGGCTGGATCCAGGTGCAATCCACGCCGAGGGCCAGCAGGTAGTCCAGCCGCTCAATGGCGCCCCGGAAATCGCCGTTTCCGTCGCCGTTGCTGTCCTGGAAAGCGCGGATGTTCATTTCGTAGAAAACAGCTTGCTGGTACCAGCGGGTATCGCCGTTCATCAATCCTCCGGAAGAAAAATCAGGTATCAGGCTGCACCGCCCAGAGGCGGACAAAGCCGTCGGCAGAGGCGGAGGCGAGGTAGCGCCCGTCGGGGCTGAAGGTAACGCCCAGAACGGCAGCGCCGTCTCCCTCTATTGTGTGCAGGCTCGTTCCGCTGCGCCCGTCCCACAGGCGGATGGAGCCGTCAGCCCCACCACTCGCCAGCACAGAACCATCAGGCGTAAAGGCGACCGCGTAAACAGTCCCTTCGTGCCCGGACAAAGGATCGACGGCCATTGACTCGGCCAGCGACCACATGCTGACCGTCTCGTCTACAGAGCCCGTGACCAGACGGCTGCCGCCGGGATCAAACGCGACGGTGTAGGGCCAGCGCTCAAAAGTGGCAATCACCTCGCCTGCGGCCTGAAGCTGCTCCAGATTCCAGAGCTGCAGGGTGTCATCCCGCGCTACCGAGGCCAGGAGGTGGCCGGCCGGCGCAAAGGCCACGTCCATCACGCCGCCCAGATGGCCCTCGAGGGGGATGGGCGTCGCCGTGGAGGCGCCGACGTACCAGAGCCAGATCCGGCCATCGCCGCCCGCCGCCGCCAGCAGCGTACCGTCCTCACTGTAGGCGACTGCATTCAGCGCCAGTGTCTCTACGGGAAGGGTGGTCTGCAGCCGGCCGGTCGCGGGGTTCCACAGGCGAACGGTGTGATCAAACCCGGCGCTGGCGAGCTGGCGGCCGTCTGGGCGGTAGGCCACGTCACGCACCGTGTTGGTGTGGCCTTCGAGCGTGTACTGCAGGACGCCGCCAGGCCAGGACCAGAGCCGCACCGTGCCGTCGAAGCCGGCCGTCGCCAGCGTCTGGCCGTCTGGCGCAAAGGCGACGGCGCGCACCGCCGCCGCCTGTTCCTCCAGCTCCTGGGCCAGCGCCAGCCGGCTCGCATTGTCCACCTGGAGCACAGGGGGCGGCATTGGGGCATCTTCCCGGCAGGCGGGCAGGAGGAGCGCAAGCAGCAGAAGCGAGAGCCGAGCCGCGAGCGAAGCCGTTCGCCTTCGGCCCGTCGCCAGTACCGAGCGTATCCCTGAGCAGATCGTTGGAGAAACAAGCATGATACAAGGGCTCGCCAACGGAACCCTGGGGGCCGCCAGAACGACGCAGCGCCCTCCCTCCGCACTGCCAGATCACAGCAAGCCGGCAGACCTCAGGCTCCCGCCGGCTCAGACAGGAAAAAGAAAAAGGGCCGGCTCTGGCGGGCGGCAACCGGCCCTTCCTGACTCACAATACGACGAGACGTTATCCTTTCACCGCGCCGGCAGTCAGACCGGCGACGAT
>JAAYYY010000517.1 GCA_012515125.1 Chloroflexota bacterium | reverse complement strand
CTCCGATTTCCTGCACCTGCGCCGGCTGGACGTTGCCAGTGGGGTGTGGGAGACGCTGCTGGCGCCGAACTGGGACGTGGAGCTGCTGGCGCTGTCGCCGAACGGCCGTTATCTGGCGGTGACGATCAACGTGGATGGCGTCTCGCGGATCGAGCTGATTGACATGATGACCGGCCTGAGCCGGCCCGGCCCGCAGCTGGAGGCGTCGCCCGGCGTAACCGGCTGGCTGGACGCGCAGATGACCTTCGACCCGGCCGGCGAGCGGCTGGCCTTCTCGCACAGCAGCGCGACAGAGCCGACCGACATATACGTGTGGAACGTGGTCACGGACGAGCTGCACCGGGCCACGGCGAGCGGGACCGGCGGCCTGGATCGGGCAACGTTTGTGACGCCAGAGCTGATCCACTACCCGACCTTCGACGGGCGGGAGATCCCGGCCTGGTACTTCCGCCCGCCCGGCCGGAAGGAAGCCGGGCCGGTGGTCGTCGTCGTGCACGGCGGGCCCGAGAGCCAGTACCGGCCGTTCTTCAACTTCCTGGCCCAATATCTGGTGCACCACGGCTACAGCGTGCTGGCGCCCAACGTGCGCGGCTCGACCGGCTACGGAAAGGCGTACAGCCACCTGGACGACGTGGAAAAGCGCATGGACAGCGTGGCCGATCTGGCCCACGCGCACCACTGGCTGGCGGCGCAGCCCGAAGTAGACCCGGCGCGGATCGCCGTCTACGGGGGCAGCTATGGCGGCTTCATGGTGCTGGCGTCGCTGACGCACTACCCGGAGCTATGGGCGGCCGGCGTGGACATCGTCGGCATCAGCAATTTCGTCACCTTCCTGGAGAACACCAGCGATTACCGGCGCGGGCACCGGGAGGCCGAATATGGCAGTCTGGCCAGGGACCGGGCTTTCCTGGAGAGCATCGCCCCGATGAACCGGCTGGAGGCGATCCGGGCGCCGCTGCTGGTCATCCACGGCGCCAACGATCCCCGCGTGCCGCTGAGCGAGGCCGAGCAGCTCGTCGCGGCGCTGGAAGCGCGCGGCGTGCCGGTCGAGTTTCTCGTCTTTGACGACGAGGGGCACGGCATCGTCCGTCTGCAAAACAAGATGGTCGCGTACCCGGCAGTGGTCCGCTTTCTGGAAACGTATTTGTAGGGCAGCTCTTTACCTGACGATGATGCAGCGCGATTTGGAAAAATCGCGCTACGGCATCGGCGCTTTGCCGCGCTGTCTGGCGGCGCTATCATTAGCGGACGACAGCACACCAACCCGACGAGGCAAACAATGAGCACCCTTCTGATCCACAACGCCGACCTGCTGATCACCATGAACGACGCCGGAGAGACGATTCCCGGCGGCGCCCTGCTGATTCGGGACAACGTCGTCGAATGGGTGGGGCCGTCGAGCGAGCTGCTGCCCGAGCAGCGGCAGGCCGGCCGGGTGATCGACGCGAGCGGCAAGGTCGTTCTCCCCGGGTTGGTCAACACTCACCACCACTTCTACCAGACCCTCACGCGGGCGATGGCCCCCAACAGCGTGCTCTTCGACTGGCTGAAGACGCTCTATCCGATCTGGGCGCGCATGGACGGCGAGGCGGTCTACGTCAGCGCGCTGACGGCGATGGCCGAACTGATCCTCAGCGGCTGCACGACGAGCAGCGACCATCTCTACCTCTTCCCCAACGGCGCCCGGCTGGACGACGAGATCCGCGCGGCGCAGGAGATCGGCATGCGCTTCCACGCGGCGCGCGGCAGCATGAGCCTGGGCGAGAGCCAGGGTGGCCTGCCGCCGGACAGCGTGACGGAGAGCGAAGAAGCGATCCTCAAGGATAGCGTGCGCGTTATCGAGCAGTATCACGACCCGGAGCGCTATGCCATGTTGCGCGTGGTCCTCGCCCCCTGCTCGCCGTTCAGCGTGACGCCGGAGCTGATGCGCGAATCGGCGGCGCTGGCGCGTAGCTATGGCGTAACTCTGCACACCCATATCGCCGAGACGCAGGACGAGGAAAAGTTCTGCCTGGAGCATTTCGGCGCGAGGCCGGCCGAGTACGCCGAGCAGCTCGATTGGGTGGGAGATGACGTCTGGTGGGCGCACAGCATCTTCGTCAGCGATGACGAGATTGTGAAGATGGCGGCGACACAGACGGGCGCGGCGCACTGCCCCAGCAGCAACATGCGGCTGGCGAGCGGCATTGCGCCGGTACCGCAGATGATGCGCGCAGGGGTGCCGGTCGGCCTTGGCGTGGACGGCAGCGCGAGCAACGATAGCAGCCATCTGCTGGCCGAGGCGCGGCAGGCGATGCTGCTGCAGCGGCTGCCGGGCGACCCGGCGGCGCTGACGGGCAGCCAGGCGCTGTGGCTGGCGACACGCGGCGGGGCCAGCGTGCTGCGCCGCGACGACATCGGGCAGCTCGCGCCGGGCATGGCGGCGGACGTGATCGCCTTCGACCTGGAGCGGCTGGCCTACGCCGGGGCGACCCATGACCCGCTCAACACGCTGGTCTTCTGCGCGCCGCAGCAGGTGGATCTATCGATCATCAATGGGCGGGTGATTGTGGAAGATGGCGAGCTGCGCACGCTGGACATCGGGCCGCACGTCGAGCGGCACATCGCCATTAGCAGGCGGATGATCCGGGGGGAGTAGCCAGACGGGCCGGCGCGGCCCATCGCCCTGTGTTGGAACTGCCGCCAAAAGGATCTCAGCCCGGCCGGGGCGAGATGGGCCTGCCTGCTGCCGCCTCTGACTCGCGCGCCTCGTGGCGGCGGCGATAAGCGGGATAGTAGCGGTCGAACAGGACGACGATGAGGGTCAACAGGAGGACGAAGAAGATCAGGTTGTTCCTGTTCACCGAGCCTTCAAAGCCGGGCGAGAGGAAGAGGTAGAGCAGGATCGGGCCGAGGTTGACCAGCGCCATCGCCGGGAAGGCTACCCAGAGGGTGCGCCGGGCCAGCGCCTGGCTCAGCAGGCTGTTGAGGGCGATCGCAAAAGCGGTTCCGGTCGCCAGCTGCAGGTTCGTCACCTGCATCTCGGGCAGGATCTGAGCGAAGATAATGCCCACCAGGCTCACGAGGACAATCTTCTCCAGCAGCATCAGGCTGAAGAACTGCCGGGGCGCAGTATGGCCGGTGATGGCCTCGCCGGCCGGCTCAGCCTCTGCGTCTGGCGATTGGTCGGCCGGGGGTAGCCGTTCCAGCAGCCAGCGCACCGCCAGGACGAGGGCGATAGCCAGGAGCGTCAGGACAGGGATCAGCCAGAGATTGTCCGCCAGCACGGTGGGCCAGGGTGTGGACAGCGAAGCCCCTAATATCTGCGTCTTGATGAAGTCCGTCGTATCCAGCCGGGCAATATGGATCCAGTATTCCTGCGGCAGCTTGACGAAAAGCCAGATGACCGCCGCCGCCAGGACGATTAGCCGCTTCGTCAGCCTGTGCGGTGACCAGCGCAGGCGCACGGCCTCGTAGAAGATGAAGAAGTATTCGAAGGTGTTGGGAAATATGAGCAGGAGGGGGCGCCAGCCGGACAGCTCAAACAGAGCGACGCCCGTCAGCCGATAATACCACAGGAAACGGCCGGCCCTGAAGGCGAGCAGGTTGCGCCAGTTGCGAAACATGGCGATGTAGGCCAGCGCCAGATAGTAGATGTCCAGCGCCTTGTCATAGCTCTGGTAGCCGCCGAGGTCGAGTTCGGTGAACGTCTCAAAGAGGGTCTGGTCGAGCCCGTCGAGGAGGAGCGCCGCGAAGATCGCCGGCAGCGGATAGCGCGGAATAGCCAGCGGGACGGCGAACCGGCCGAACACCACGCCCCAGAAGACAAGCATCTGACTCTCGCTCATCGGGTTTCTCCGTCTGTTTCTTTACGTTTGCCGGCAGGCCGGCCCACCCTAGTAGAAACGGAAACTCCGGTGCAGGCAAGGCACGGATCGAAGGCGGCTCTCGTTTTTCGTAACGTTCCCGGGACGCTGTGCCGTTACGATGCAACCCGAATCCCGGATAGCGAAACCAGAGAAAGGAAAAACGAGATGCAACAGCGTGCCGAAAGACGTGAGATGGCCGTGAGTGAGAGCAGCGTGGCGGAGCTGCGCGCGCAGGTGGCGGGCGCGGTGATCATGCCCGGCGACGTGGGTTACGACGAGGCGCGTGCTGCCTGGAACCTGGTCATTGACCAATATCCGGCGGTGATCGTGCGGGCGGAGAGCGCCGCAGACGTGAGCGCCGCCGTGCGTTTTGCCGGCGCGCATGGGCTGGGCGTGAAAGTGCAGGCGACGGGGCACGGCGCCAGCCGCGAGGCGGACGGCGCGATGCTCGTCCTCACTGCCGGCCTGACAGAGCTGCGAATCGACGCCGAAGCGCAGACGGCCTGGGTTGGCGCCGGCCTGATGTGGGGGCCCGTGCTAGCGAAGGCGCAGGAAGCAGGGCTGGCGCCGCTGCTCGGCAGCTCGCCGGGCGTCGGCGCTGTCGGTTACACGCTGGGCGGCGGCGTGGGCTGGCTCGCGCGCAAGTATGGCCTTGCCTCGGATAGTGTGTTGGCCTTCGAGGTCGTGCTGGGGGATGGGCGTATCGTGCGTGCCAGCGAGGACGAAAACGCCGACCTGTTCTGGGGCCTGCGCGGCTCGGCCGGCAGCCTGGGTATTGTCACCGGCATGGAGATCCGCCTCTTTCCCGTGAGCATGGTCTATGGCGGCAACCTCTTATACCCGGTGGCCCAGGCGCGCGAGGTGCTGCGGCGCTACCGTGACTGGATTGCCACGCTGCCTGACGCGATGACGACCTCCGTCGTGCTGCTCAACGTGCCCCCGCTGCCCGACGTACCAGAGATGCTGCGCGGACAGAGCTTCGCGGTCGTGCGCGGCGCCTACGCCGGGCCGGCGACGGAGGGAGCCGCGCTGATGGACCACTGGCGGCAGTGGCAGTCCCCTGTCATCGATATGTTCCAGGAAATGCCTTTTGCTGCCGTCGCCGGTATTAGCATGGACCCCGAAGGGCCGATGCCGGGAGCCGGTACCTCCGTCTGGATGGACGAGCTAAGCGACGAAGCCATTGACGTCCTGATCCACTATGGCACGCCGCAGGGCGGCCCGCCCGCTATTGTCAGCACCGAGGTGCGTCATCTCGGCGGAGCTATCGCGCAGGCAGAGGGCGTGACCAGCGCCTATAGCCTGCGCAACGAAAGCCTGGTGCTGCACGCGGTGGGCATCACGCCCACGCCGGAAGCCTTCACACACGTCATGGGGCAGCTCGCCGGCTTACGTGCAGCGCTGGCTCCTTACCTGACGGGCAGCGTCTACCCCAATTTCCTGGAGGGCGAGGAAAAGTGGGCGCGTACGGCGGACGCCTTCTCGCCGGAGGTGCTGGAGCAGTTACAGGCGGTCAAGACAAAATACGACCCGCAGAACATCTTCCGCTATGCGCTGGACATCCAGCCGGCAGGCTGAGTGAGACGGCGAATCAGAACGAGGGCGTCCCAGGCGGGCGCCCTTTTAGTCTCCGGCCGTTTGCGGTCTAATAGCGGCGATGAACACGCAGCAAAACCCGGCGACGGTTCGCGTCCCCGCACACCTCGCCCGCACCGTGCGGCAGCTATATGGGCAGGCTGGCGAAGTGTGGCTGGAGGCGCTGCCTGATCTGGTCGCCCGCCTGGCGAAGCGCTGGGGTATCGTGGTCGAGCCGCCTTTCGCCGGGCTCAGCTACAACTACGTCGCCCCGGCGGTGACTGCAAGTGGAGAGCCTGCCGTGCTGAAGGCCGGCGTGCCCAACCCGGAGCTGAGCGCGGAGATTGCGGCGCTACAGCATTACGCGGGGCGCGGGGCGGTGCGCCTGCTGGCGGCCGACGCCGAAGCCGGGGCGCTGCTGCTGGAACGGCTGCTGCCCGGCGCCATGCTCGTGGAAGAACCGGACGACGACGAGGCGACGGCTATCGCGGCGCAGGTGATGGCCGAGCTGTGGCAGCCGCTGCCGGCCGGGCACCGCTTCCCCACGATAGTAGATTGGGCGCGCGGACTGGAACGGCTGCGGCCCACTTTCGGCGGCGGCACGGGACCGTTTCCGGAACGGATTGTAGCGCTGGCGGAAGGGCTGTTCGTGGAGCTACTGGCTAGCGAGCAGGAGCCGGTGCTGCTGCACGGCGACCTGCATCACTACAACATCCTCCGCGCCACGCGGGCGCCCTGGCTGGCCATCGACCCGAAGGGGCTGGCCGGCGAGCGAGGCTTTGAGGTCTATGCCTGGCTGAAGAACCCGCTGCCGGCCGGACCTCGAGGCGACCTTCGCCGGCTGCTGCCGCGCCGCCTGGAGATCTTCGCCGAGCGGCTGGGACTGGAGCGACGCCGGCTGGCAGCGTGGGGCCTGGCCGGCCTCGTGCTCAGCGGCTGGTGGAGCTACGAGGAGCGGGGCAGCGGGTGGGAACCGGTGCTGGCGCTGGCCGAGGCGCTGGCGGCGCATCTCTGAGCCCGCCATACCGTCCGAGACGGCAAGACGACGAAGCCGGTGCGCGCCAGCCCTTAACTTCGGCCTTTTCACTGCCTGCCGTTCTCAGCCTTAGTCCCGAGGCAGGCGGACCGGCCGGAGCTGGCGGCTGGCGCCCGCTGACCCTCTCTTTTGAATCTTTTTCCGCTGCGCGGGCGCGCCTGCTGGGCTGCGGGCGCGCCGTCGAGGTTGTGGCGCCGGAGGCGATGCGCCTGGGCATCGTCGATTTCGCGCAGCAGATTGTGGCCTTGTACGGCGAGCGCGGGAGCTACTCGGCCGGCCCCCTGGCAGCCAGCGGGATATAGACAGACTGGTCTAGTTCGACAAGAAGGGCCGGCTCGGCGCGGCACCACTCCTCGACTTCCATGACATCTTCACCCAGGCGCATAGTGGCGACGCCGCACGCTTCGGCCGGGCCAGGGTGGTCCTGCTGCTCGCCGCCCACCGGCCGCCCGCTGTCAGCCCTCCCCCAGCCAGCCCCTACGAAAGCCGGCACGCTGCAATCCCGCGATGAGATAGGGGGAGCGCTTCATGAGCTCCCAGAGGAAACCGGAGCGATAGTTTTCGATCATCAGCACCACCGGGCCCTCGTTGATGCCGTAATAGTGGCCCGAAAACCAGCCCGCTTCCTCGCCGGCTTCTCCCCGCCAGCTGGGATTGAGACTGCAGCGCAGGCCATACTCGCCAAGAAGCTGCGGATAGCTGGCCAGATAGTGGCGGATGGCCGGCAGGGCTATTTCCGGCGCAAACGGCAGCGAAGTAATCGCCGTCCAGGGCGACAGCGTGCCATCGTCCGGCTCCGGCACGCCGCGCGCCAGATAGCCATAGAAGCGCCGTCCATCCATCTCCACCGGTTCAGTGCCCCCGATGGGTCCTTCGCTGGCGGTAATGCCCCACGTGTTCTCGCCATAATCCTTCATCCCGTGCGGATTCTGGATGGCATGTTGCTGGTGCATCAGGGTCGCCCGCCTGCTGTTCTCGAAGTAATCCATTCCCTGCCTGCCCATGAAATCGTCCTGGATGCCGCGAAAGTCAACCCAGACGTGGGGGAAGTGATGGATGAAAAGGGGCGCGGCGTAGACGATCTGCTGCCCATAATACGCCTCCCAGCGATAGGTAGAGGTAAAGGCGTCATAACTCGCCTCGGGCAGCGGCTGCTCAGGAGCGCCGAGACCCAGCAGATAGAGGAGCAGTCCCTCGTCGTATCCGTACCAGCGATGGTAGAGGAAGCCGCCTTCCGGCGTCCAGCCATGCCGGACTGCTTCTCCGCCATCCAGCGCCCACTGCCAGTCGATTCTCCGGTAGAGCGCGTCGGCCAGCCGGCGGATCTCCCTTTCCCCCGCGCCCTCCCGGTCAAAGTAAAGCGAGGCGGAAAGGATTCCGGCCATGAGGATCGTCGTGTCGATGGTCGAAAGCTCGGAGCCGATTGCCCTCTGCCCGCTCTGCATGTCCAGGAAATGATAGTAAAAGCCGCGATACCCCGTGGCGTCCGGCTCCGGCCCCTGATGGCTTTTGGCCAGAAAACGCAGGGTTGCCAGCACCCTTTCTTCACCCTCCACACGGGCCAGCCACCCCCGTTCCACGGCCACCAGGTAGACGGAGAGGGCAAAACCGACGGCGGCGATACTTGCCGGGCTTCCCTCCCACGTGCTATCGGCGACCAGCCCGTTGGCCGGCTGCGCCAGATCGACGAAGTACCTGAGCGCCTGCCGCTGCAGGTGCTCAAGCAGCTCTGTATCTTGATCGTTCACGGCATCCAGCTCCTACAGGTCAGTGGCTCCCTCTGCCCGCCGGCATTCGCGCCGGGCAGGGGTCGAATCCAGTCCTCGCTTGTCCGGTTCATGGGCTGCTTCAATGTCCGCGTTGAGCCACGTTCCACGGTTGAGGGAGGGTATCGCCATTATAACAGCCCGAAGGAGGTGGCAAAACGCGTACGCGTGGCGCCCGCCTGCCGTTGGCGCAACTGCGGGCATTTGCTTCCCCGCCCGCGTGAAAATACATGATGCGGCGTTATGGGCTGCCGGCCCGATCAGGCGCCGGCCCCATAACGCCGCGTGCTTCCCCCCCTCTCGACGCTGTCTGACAACTACCTTGTCACGGCCATAACCGGGAAGTAGAGGACCTGCCCGCCCACGTTGTAGAGGAAGCTTCGCGTCGCTTCGCCCTCGCCATCGCTGACGGTGACGGTGAAGGCGTCGTCCACCGCCACCGGGTCGTTGTTCACGTCTACCACCGTAATGGTGAATGCCTGGGTCGCGAACGCGCCGGCTGCGTCGGTGACCTGTAGCTCAACCGCGTGGTCGCCCACGTCGGCGTCGCCCGGTGTGCCTTCCAGGCTTGCCGTGCCGTCGCCGTTGTCGGTCAGCGTCAGCCAGCCGGGCAGCACCGGTGCCGTGATCGCCAGGCTGTCGCCCGCGTCCACGTCCGCACTCTGGATCGCGTAGACGTAAGGCTGCCCCTCTGTCGCCTCGGTCACCGCTGCGCTCACGAAGGTCGGCGCGTCGTTGACATTCTGCACCGTCACCGTCACAGTGGCCGTATCATAGGTCAGGTGGCCGTCGTCGATGGTGTAGACAAACAGCTCTGTACCCACAAAGCCGGGGTTGGGGGTGTAGACAATCTCGGTCGCCGAGAACTGATACGTACCTTCCGTAACCTCCAGCGAATCCCCGTCCACGTCACTGTCATTGTCGAGCACGTCCACGGTGACCGCTGTCGCCTCTGCTGTGCCTGCCCTGTCGTCCGCTGCCTGGGGCGGATCGTTGACCGGCTCCACGTCAACGTTCACCTGAATCACATCGGTCAGCGCGCCATCGCTTACCTGAACGACAAAGTGATCGCTGCCATTGTAGTTGGCGTCAGGCTGGTAGCTGATCTCTTTGACCGCGCCTACGGCGCCGCCTTGGATCGCCGCCTGTCCGTTGGCCGGTGGCGTCACAATCGACCACGTGCGACTGGTCCACCGCGTAGGCCACGTCCCCGGCCGGGTCGGTGCTTGCCGGACCCCCTCCCAGCCCGAACCACTGCTCGCCATCGTAATTCGCCATCACGACCGGCTGGCCCCCCTCCACCAGAATGCCAGTTCGCCGACAACAGCCTAGAATAACCGCCATGGAACGCTGGATAAGACGAAAAATCCTCGCGCCCACAGATCCGACCTTGCTGATGGTCGCTCTCGTCGTCGCCATCCTCGCCTTCGCCGCCATCCGCCTGCTCGTTCCCGCCCTCGCCCAGCTTGCTGCCTCATTCCACGAGCTGAACCTGGCCTATCAAAGCGCCAATCGCGGCTGGCTTCGGCCCTGGACGATGGCCCCCGTCGTCCCCCTCCTGCTCTACGTCGCCATCTGGGCGGCGCTCCAGACGCCGGCGCGCTTCCGGCGGCTTGCCGCGGCTACTCTCGCGCTCGTCTTTACGCTATGGGCCCTCCTGTTCATCTATCGCTCCTCCTTCATCGCCCTCGACGGGCAGCGCTACTTCTCCCTTTTCGACGACGCGATGATTTCCATGCGCTACGCCTGGAACTTCGCCCACGGGCAGGGCCTCGTCTTCAATCCCGGTGAGCGCGTGGAGGGCTACACCAACCTGCTCATGACGCTGATCATGGCCCTCACGATCGTCCTGCTGGGCAAGCACGGCTCGATTGTCGCCATCCAGCTCTTTGGCCTTCTCTGCCTGCTGGCCGGCGGCTGGCTCACCTGGCAGATCGGCCGCGCGCTCCATCCCTACCGGCCGGGCCGCCACGGCCACCTCGCCGCGGCGCTCTCGGTTGGTCTGCTCTTTACCTGCTACCCGCTGGCCTATTGGGCCCTCATGGGCATGGAAACTGGTCTCCTGACAGTCTTGCTGCTCGCGGCGACGCTGGCGGCCCTGCGCTACGAAGACACCATGGCCCCGCCCTACCTCTGGGGAATGGCAGTCGCCCTCGGGCTGGCCTATCTCACGCGGCCCGATTCGGCCCTCGTCGCCCTGTGGCTTTTCCTCTACCTCCTGTGGCGCCATTTCGCCTCCCCCCGCCCGCGTAAGCCGGGGCGCCGGCTCCTCTTCGCCGCAGCCCTCTACGGCGCGTTCATCGCCGGCATGAGCCTCTTTCGCTGGCTCTACTACGG
>JAAYYY010000062.1 GCA_012515125.1 Chloroflexota bacterium | reverse complement strand
TAGCGCCTGTAGAAAGGCCGGTCGTTGTCCTCCACGTAAGGCTCGCCGCAGGCGGCGCAGTGGGAGCGGCTCTTTTCCACGAGGGGCGGCCTGCCGTTGGCCGTGCAGCCACAGACGTGGTCGCCGGGGCCGTGGGCGATGGCGTGGCAGCGCGGGCAGATCTGCACGCCCAGCCCGCCGTTCTCGTGGCGCAGCGTGGTCGAATCGACCAGCAGGGCCGGCCCGCAGGCGCAGCGGCGCTGGGCGCCGTAGAGGACAAAACGCAGCGGTTCCTCGGCGCCGCAGGTCGGGCAGTGGGTGGTGAAGAGCCGGCCCAGCCGCTCCTGCAGCGCCGCCATCAGCGCCGCGAAGCCCTTCTCCAGCGCCGGCAGGGAGGCCGCCGAGAGGGTGGCGCGCGCCTGCAGGACGGGGATCGGGTCGATGTCGCCGCCCACGACGCTGGCCCCCAGGCGGAGCGCTTCGTGCAGCGTCGTGCCGCCGCCCATCATCGGGTCGAGCACGACGCGCCCTTCCAGCCCGCCGGGCGTGTAGTAATCCTGGCGTGCCTCGTCGGCGACGAGATGTTTGAGGATGAGGCGGAAGGTGCTGCCGCAACGCCGGGCCCACCATTTGTGCATGTAGGTGTTGGGCCGGTAGTGATGCTTGTTGTAGCTCTCCAGACGAGCGATCTCGTTGGCGAAAGCCACGTCAAATCGCTCGTCGATAGGTAGCGAAGCGCCAGACAGCGCCGGCCGGCCGGCGGCCGCGTCGGAACGATGGGGCACGGGTTGTTCAGTCCTCTGGTCAATGGCGCGGCGAAGGATTGACGGGGAGAAGTGCGACCTGCCGCTCCCTCAGAAACGCGACCATTGGGTGAGATGGAAAAGGCAGTTCCATTGTTCCGCAGATGGGCTGAAGATGCAACCGAAAAAGGCGTGAAGGTGCGCCGGCTGCTGCCCCGCAGAAAGGGATTCTGTCCAACGCGATCCCGGCAATTCTGTTATACTTGATCGGTATGCAGGCCATTCAAGAGTTCACCGCGGAAATCACCGACAACGTCGAGCGGGTCATCATTGGCAAGCGGGAGGTGGTGGAGCTGGCGCTCGTCGCCCTGCTCTGCGAAGGGCACATTTTGCTGGAAGATGTGCCCGGCGTGGGCAAGACGATGCTGGCGCGGGCCCTCGCCGTCTCGCTGGGGCTGGCGTTCAAGCGGCTGCAGTGCACGCCCGACCTGCTGCCCAACGACGTGACCGGCGTCTCCATCTTCGACCAGCAGAGCCGGCAGTTCACCTTCATTCCCGGCCCGGCGTTCACCAACATCCTGCTCGCCGACGAGATCAACCGGGCGACGCCGCGCACCCAATCGGCGCTGCTGGAGGCGATGGGCGAGCGGCAGGTGACGGTGGACGGCGTGACGCGCCCGCTGCCGCGCCCCTTCTTCGTCATGGCGACGCAGAACCCGATCGAGTACGAGGGCACCTTCCCGCTGCCGGAGGCGCAGCTCGACCGCTTCTTCATGAAGCTCAGCCTGGGCTATCTGGACGAGGCGACGGAGGGGCAGATGCTGGTCAACCTGGGGCGCGAGCACCCCATCGAGGAGCTGACACAGACGGCAGCCGGGGCGCGCGTGCCGGAGATGGCCCGGCTGGTCTGGGACGTGCACGTGGACGACACCGTCCGCGAATATATCGTGCGCCTGGTGACGGCGACGCGGCGGCAGCCGGAATTGCTGCTGGGGGCCAGCCCGCGCGGCAGCCACGCCCTCTACCGGGGCAGCCAGGCCTACGCAGCCATGCACGGGCGCGACTACGTGCTGCCCGACGACGTGAAGACGCTGGCGCCGTTCATTCTCGCTCACCGCTGCCTGCTGCATCCCGAAAGCGCGCTGCGCGGCGTCCGCGTGCGCGACGTGGTCAATCGCCTGCTGGAGCAGACGCCGCTGGAGATTGGCGAGCTGTAAGGCGCTATGAGCGGGCCATGAGCCAGGTAACGCTGCTCATCCTCATCTTTATCATCCTCGCTCTGCTGCTGCGTCTCGACATCGTCTTCTACATCGTCTACGTCATCGCCGGCATCTATTTCCTGGCCCGCTGGATGACGCCGCGCGCCTTCCGTGCCCTGAAGATGGACCGGCAGTTCGCCGACCACGCCTTCCTGGGCGAGCGGGTGGAAGTGACCCTGCGGCTGCACAACCAGAAACGGCTGCCCCTCCCCTGGCTGCAGCTTGACGAAAGCGTCGCGCCAGAGCTGGCGGGCGGGCCGGCGCCCCGCTTCGCCGTCTCGCTGCGCGGGCGGGAGAGCCGCGAGTTCCACTACGCGGTGCAGGCGATCCGCCGGGGTTATTATCGCCTCGGCCCGCTGACGGTGCGCACCGGCGACCTGTTCGGCTGGTCGGAGCTGCGGGCGCAGGCGCCGGCGAGCTACCTGACGGTCTACCCGCGCATCACGCCCCTGGCCCGGCTGGGGCTGCCCTCGCGCCTGCCGTTCGGCACCATCGCCAGCCAGCGCCGCCATTTTGAAGACCCGGCCCGGCCGGTCGGCGTGCGCGAGTACCATCGCGGCGACAGCATGCGCCTGATCAACTGGAAGGTCAGCGCTCACAGCGACAACCTTCTGGTCAAGACGCTGCAGCCGGCCATCTCCCTGGACACCTGCATCCTGCTGAACCTGAACCGCGACGACTTCAGCGCCGCGACCCGCTACAGCGCGCCGGAGTGGGCCATCGAGATTGCCGCGTCGCTGGCAGCCCACCTCGTCGAGCAGCAGCAGGCGGTGGGGCTGGCGACGAACGGGCGCGACCTGCTGCGGTTGATGGCACAGGAGCAGGACGAGGCCATGCCGTTTGACCCGGTGACGGGACGGCTGATGCCGCCGGAAGGCGCGCTGCCGGAGAGCGCTCAGCAGGCGGCGCCGCTGCAGCCACGGCGCGGGCGCGACCATCTCATGAAGATTCTGGAGCTGCTGGCGCGCGTCGAGCCGATGCCGGCAGCGCCCTTTGCCGGCTGGCTGCCGCAGGCGACGCTGCGCCTGAGCTGGGGGGTGACGCTGCCGGTGATTACGCCGGAGGCGAGCGACGAAATCGTCCAGGCGCTGCACCGGCTGGTCCGCGCCGGCTTCAACCCGGTGCTCATCGTCACCACACGGGTGGCCGAGTTCGGCCAGGTGCGGGCGCGGGCGCGGCAGCTCGGCTACACAGCCTACAACGTCGCGGCGCCGCCCGACCTGGACATCTGGCGGCAGCAGCGCTTCACGGGGGTCGCCTGATGACCGGCGAACAGGCGCCCAACCTGCCCTCGCGCATCTTCAGCGACCCGGCGCCGCTGCGCCCGTTCCTGCTGGCGGCGCTGGCGACGGCGCTGCTGACCGGGCTGAACGTCTTCGTCGGCCTCGTCTGGCCCGACCCGGCCTGGCGCTGGCTGCCGGCCGTCGCCTTCGTCGCGGCGGCGGAGGGTATCTACACCACCCACTGGCTCTTCCATCCCGACCGGCGCTACCTGGACCGCTGGAGCTACCGCGTCGCCGAGCTGCTGGTGATTGGCCTCTTCCTGCGCCTGCTGACCTGGGCGCTCAGCGGCGGGCTGCCGACGCTGGAGGGCATTCGCGGCTACCTGCTCTCGCCGCTGACCTTCTTTGACGGCCGTTTCGTCGTCTACTTCATCGTGGCCGCGCTGGCCTGGGAGCGGACGATTACCTGGAGCGGGCAGTTCCTGCGGCTGAAGCTGTCGGAGGCCGAGGTCAGCTACTACAGCCTGCCCGCCGCCCAGCAGGCGGCCCTGCACGCCGACCGGCCGATAGACCGCGAGCGGGGCCTCGTTTTCACCGGCTTCGTCAATAGCTGGCTGGGCGGCGGCATGTGGCTGGCGCTGGCGACGGCGATGACGAGCCTGGAAGCGCGCGACCTGACCAGCGGTCAGCTCATGCAGATCACGCGGCTGGGGCTGCACCCGCACGTCTTCGTCGCCTTGCTCGTCTACTTCATTGCCGGGCTGTGGCTGGTCAGCCAGGCGCGGCTGCTGCTCATGCGCGCCCGCTGGACGACCGACGGCGTGGCGACGACGCCGGACATGGGGAGCCGCTGGAATCGCAGCGCCCTGCTCCTCATCCTGCTCGTGGCCTTTGTCGCCGCGCTGCTGCCGGTGGGCCGCACCTTTGGTCTGGCGGTCATCGTACAGGTCGTGCTCGGCGCCATCTTCCTCGTCGTCCAGATCATCTTCTTCATCCTCTCCTCACTCATCTTTCTGATCCTGGGACTGTTGGGGCTGCGGGCCGGCGAGCCGCCGGAGGAAGCGCTGCCGGCGCCCCTGCCCACGCCGACGCTGGCGCCGGCGCCCGGCCCGGCCAGCGAGACCCCGGCGCTGATCCTCGGCGGGCTGTTCTGGGTGCTGGTGGGGGCGGTAACGCTCATCGCCCTGCTCTTTTTCCTGCGCGACAGGGGCTTCCGGCTGGAGACCTCGCTGCTGGGGCGCTGGTGGCGGCAGTTTGCGGAGTGGCTGCGGGCGCTGTGGCGGGGCGGCGCGCAGCAGGCGGCGGGGCTGCGGGCGGCGCTCGCGCAGCGCCTGCGGGGCGAAGAAGCGGCGGTTGGCCCGGATGGGGGGCGACGCTGGCGCTTCCTGCGGGTCAACGCGCTGCCGCCACGGGAGCAGGTGCGCTACTTCTACCTCTCGACGGTGCGGCGGGCCGGCGAGCAGGGCGTGGCGCGGCAATCCAGCGAGACGCCCAGCGAATACGCGGCGGACCTCAAGCAGGGCTGGCCCGAGGCGGAGCCGGAAATCGACCGGCTGACCGGCGCCTTCCTGGAGGCGCGCTACAGCCGGCAGCCCATCGAGGACGAAGAGGTAAGCCTGGTGCGGCAGGTGTGGAAGCGCGTTCGGGCGGCGTTGAGGCGGCAGGCGTAGGTTGCGGCCTTTCCTGTAGAGCAATTTATCCAGCTCGCTCCTTCACGCCGAGCGCTGCGCGATTTGGAAAAATCGCGCTACATCGTCGCGTGACTCGGAGCGCGCCTGCCCGCCACCTTGCGACCCGGATGGTCGCGTTCCACTCTATTCGCGCAGTGGCATAATCTCAAACAGGAAGAGGAAGACGCTGGCGACGAGCAGGGCGAAGAAGAGCTGCGGGAAGGCGCCGACGCCGGCAAGGCGCAGCCCGCCCCAGACGACCAGGGCCGATATGACGCCCAGAGCGACGCCGAGCAGCGCGCCCTTCAACGCCCGGCCGGGCGCGACAAAGATGAGCGCCAGGACGCCGCCGAGGAACGAGGCCTGAACGATGCGCAGGAACGCCTCCCAGAAGAGAGGGCCCTGTTCATAGATCAGCCGCTCCATCGCCAGGGAGAAGCCCAACGAACTCCAGTTCGTGAGGTTATCAAGGCGGACAGCCTGGTAGAGCAGCATGCCAAGAAAGCCGACGAAAACGCCCAGGGTAATGGCGTTCATCCGCAGTCGAGCGTCCTCGGCGGTCAGCAGCACGATGCCGCCGATAACGCCCAGGATAGCGCCAATCGTGATAGCCTGGGTGACCAGACCCTGGTAAGTCGCAAGAATTTCCAGCATAAGACTCTCTCCCACAATTCGCCGCCATTCTAGCACAGCCCGCCCGCCATAGGAATAGCCTAATGGTCGCCAGCGCAGGGTTTGTTGATACAATGGCCCAGATTCTGAACGGACAGCATAGGAGACAGACGACGATGCAACCTCTGGTAGAGTGTGTGCCGAATTTCAGCGACGGGCGCAATCCCGAAGTCTACACGGCGATTGCCGACGCCATCCGCGCCGTACGCGGCACACGCGTCCTCAACATCAGCGCCGACGCCGACCATAACCGCAGCGTGATCACCTTTGCCGGCCCGCCGGAGGCCGTATTGGAGGGCGCTTTCCAGGCCATCGCCACCGCAGCCCGGCTGATCAACATGGACGAGCACAGCGGCGAGCATCCCCGCATCGGCGCCACCGACGTCTGCCCGTTTGTGCCCGTGCGCGGCGTCACCATGGCCGACTGTGTGGCCCTGGCCCGGCGGCTGGGCGAGCGCGTCGGGGCCGAGCTGGACATCCCGGTCTATCTCTACGCAGAGGCGGCGACCCGGCCGGAGCGAGTGAAGCTGGGCGACATCCGCCGGGGCGAGTATGAGAAGTGGCGCGAGGAGGTCGGCAAGCTGCCGGAACGCCAGCCAGACTTTGGCCCGGCCGAGCCGCGCACGACGGGGGCGACTGTCATCGGCGCCCGGCCGTTCCTCATCGCCTACAACGTCTACCTCAACAGCGACGACGTGGAGACGGCGAACAAGATCGCCCGCGCCGTGCGTACCAGCAGCGGCGGGCTGCTGAACGTGCAGGCGCTCGGCTTCCTCGTTGAGGGGCAGGCGCAGGTGAGCATGAACCTGCTCAACTTCGAGAAGACGCCCATCTACCGCGTGCAGGAGATGGTGCGGCGTGAGGCGGCGCGCTACGGGCTGGCAATCACGCGCGCCGAGCTGATCGGGCTGGTGCCCCAGGCGGCCCTCATCGATAGCGCGCGCTGGTATCTACAGCTCGACGGCCTGGAGGAAGACGAGATTCTGGAGATGCGGCTGGCCCAGGTCGAGGCAGAGGAGAGCGCGGGCATCGCCGGCATGTTGCCCTACGAGCTGCTGGAAGCGACGGCGGCCGGCACGCCGACGCCGGGCGGCGGGGCGATTGCCGCCGTCGCGGGCGCGCTGGGCGCGGCGCTGGCAGGCATGGTCGCCGGGCTGACCGTGGGGCGCAAGAAGTACGCCGCCGTCGCCGGAGAGGCGCAGCAGGTGCAGCTCGAGGCGGCCCGGCTGCGCGACGAGCTGGCGGAAGCCGCCGTCGCCGACGCTGCCTCATTCGAGGCGCTGCTCGCCGTCTTCCGCGACGAGACGCTGGACGAGGAAGCCCGCCAGGCCGCTGTGGAGGCGGCGACGGTGCACACGGGCGAGGTGCCGCTGGGCGTGATGCGGCTGGCCCGCGACGCTGCCCGTCTGGCGCAGACGATGGCGCGGCTGGGCAACACGAATGCAGTGACAGACGCGGCGACGGGTGGTATTATGGCCCGCGCTGCCGCCCAGGCGGCGGCGCTGAACGTGCGCACCAATGCGACGGGCCTGCAGGATCAGGCGCGCGCGCAGGCGTGGCGCGACGAGGTAGATAGCCTGCTCGCCGAGGTAGACCGGCTGGTCGAGGAGACGATGGCGACGGCAGCCCAGCGCGGCGGCTATGCATGAGGACGTGGATTGGCCGGTAGAAGGCTGAATTTCGCGGTGTGGTGGAGCGGGCTGTCGTTACTGGCACTGGTCGCTCTATTCCTGCTGGCGGGCTGCCAGCCGGCGACGCAGGCGGCTGCGCCGGTCGCCCGGCAGACGGAACCTCCGCCGAGCGCGACGAGCCCGCCGCCGCTGGTCGTCGCCGAGCCGGTGACGCCGACCTCCCTGCCCTCCTTTGAGCTGCTGCCGGCGCCCAGCCCTGTCCCGCCCACGCCCCGCCCCACCGCCACCGAGCGCACGCTGATGGGCGTGGTGCTCACCGCGACGGCGACGATTAGCGACACGCCGGCCGCCGGCGGCACGCCGGGCATCACCCCGACCGCCGGGCCGACCTTCACCCCGCCGCCCGCGCCGGATGATTCGGCCGACCACTTCTGGTTCCGCCGGCCGGTTGGCGAAGGCGGCGTCACCTGGACCGACAAGCATTACCCCTATGGCAGCACGCGGGGCGGCACGCTGCGCACCCACACGGGCGTGGAGTTCAACGTCGGCTACAACACGCCCATTCTGGCGGCGGGCAACGGCACCGTCGTGGCGGCAGGCAGCGACGCCGAGGTCGCCTACGGGCCGCACACCAACTTCTACGGCAATCTCGTGATCATCGAGCACGACTTTACGGCGGGCGGGCTGCCGCTCTATACCCTCTATGGCCATCTCAATCAGGTGCACGTGGTCGAAGGGCAGCAGGTGTCGGGAGGAACCGTCATCGGCCTGTCGGGGGCGACGGGCGTGGCCGATGGGCCGCACGTCCACTTTGAAGTGCGCGTGGGCAGCAACAGCTACAGCAGCACGCGCAACCCGCTTCTCTGGCTCTACCCGTTCCCCGACCGGGGCGTCATCGCCGGGCGCGTGGTCTGGCCCGACGGCTCGCCGGTGCACGAGGCCGGCGTCTCGGCCGTGCGCATCGACGGCAGCAACCCCTACGCGGGCACCGTCACCTACGCCGGCGATACGGTGAACGCCGACCCGCTATGGAACGAGAACTTCGTCATCGACGACGTGACCGCGGGCTATTACCGGGTCTCCGTGAACACGGGCGAAGAGCGCATCCAGACCGAAGTCTGGGTCTATCCCTATCAGACCAGCTTTGTGGAGATTGTGCTGCCCTGAACTTTGATTTTCGCGCCGGTCCTGTAGAGCGATTTTCTCAAATCGCTCGTC
>JAAYYY010000516.1 GCA_012515125.1 Chloroflexota bacterium | reverse complement strand
CAAATGCGCTTATAATCGCCGCCATGAACGCCGAGCGATTCTACGAGGCGCGGCGCGCGGAGTGGCAGGCGCTGAGCACGCTGCTCGACCGCAGCGAAAGCAACGTGCGCCGGCTGGCCCCTGACGAAATCCAGGAGCTGAGCCGGCTCTACCGGGCGGCGACGGCCGATCTGGCCCTCGCCCAGCGCGACTTCCCCCGCCACCGGGTGACGGCCTACCTCAACCAGCTCGTGGCGCGCGGCCACGCCGTCGTCTACCAGGGCGAGCCGCTGGCCCTGCGCCGCCTGCGCCATTTCGTCGTCGCCGGCTTCCCCCGCACAGTGCGCCAGACCGGGCCGTTTATCGTCGCCGCCGCCCTGTTCTTTATCATCCCGGCGCTGCTCGCCGGCCTGGTGACGAACTGGAACCCGGACGCGGCGCGCTGGCTGCTACCGCCGCAGGTGGAGACGCTGATCCCGATGATCGAGGAGCAGGAGCTGTGGACCGACATCCCCGTCGAGGAGCGGCCCTATACGAGCAGCTTCATCATGCGCAACAACATCCAGGTCACTTTCCTGGCCTTCGCGGGCGGCATCCTCCTGGGGCTGTTTACGGTCTACATCATGCTTCAGAACGGCCTGCTGCTCGGCGGGCTGACCGGGCTCACGGCCCACTATGACGTGGGCCTGGAGCTGTGGAACTTTGTCATCGGCCACGGCGTCGTCGAGCTGACGGTCATCTTCATCGCCGGTGGAGCGGGGCTGGCGGTCGGCTGGGCCATCCTGCGGCCCGGTTTGCTGCGCCGCCGCGACGCCCTGGCGCTGGCGGCCCGCCGTGCCGTGCGCCTGATTATCGGCTGCGCCCCGCTACTGGTGCTGGCAGGCGCTATTGAAGGCTTCATCAGCCCGAACGAAGCGTTGCCCGCCCCGGTGAAATGGGCCGTCGGGCTGGGCACCGGCGTGCTGCTCTACGCCTATCTGCTGCTGGCGGGGCGCGAACGGGACGCGCACCGACGACCCTGAGCGTTTTCCCGACAATCTAAGGGGGATCCGTGGACGTTGGCGATGTGTTCGATCTGCAGCGGATGTTTGTGGGCGATTTTCCCCTGCTCTTCCTCGCCGAAATCGCCGTGCGGACCTTCGTGCTCTACGCCTATGCGCTGATCATGCTCCGGTTCATGGGCCGCCGGGGCATGCGCCAGATTTCGGTCTTCGACCTGGCGATTATCATCGCGCTCGGCTCGGCTGTGGGCGACCCGATGTTCTACCCCGACGTGCCGCTCCTGCACGGCATGGTGGTGATCACGGTCATCGTCGTCGTGGAAAGGCTGCTCGCCGAGATCGTCCAGCGGTCGGAGAAAGCCGACACCTTCATTTCCGGCAAGCCTATCCGCGTCGTCTACGAGGGGCGGCTGGAGCTGCTGGAAAACGGCGAGTCAGGGCTTTCGCGTGAGGAGCTGTTCAGCGAGCTGCGCAACCTGCAGGTGCAGCAGCTCGGCCAGGTCCACGTGGCTTACCTGGAGCAGAGCGGCGAAGTCTCTGCCTTTCTCTATGACGAGCAGGAGGTGGGCCCCGGCCTGCCCATCGTCCCGCCCTGGGATCTGGGGCCGCCGGTCGCTTTCCAGGCCGGGGATAACGTGCCAGACAGCAATACCTACGCCTGCCAGAACTGCGGCACGACAATCTATCTCGAAGGCGAGCGACCGTTTCCCACCTGCCCCCACTGCGAGCGCGAGCAGTGGCTGCGCGCGCTGCGCGTGCCCTTGAAGCGGATGCGAGATGACCGGCAGGAGGGCCCCTGACCGGCGCTTACAGGCTGCGGGCCCGCTCCTCTTCGGCAAACTGCATCCGGTAGAGGCGCGCATACAGGCCGCCTTCCTCGGCGATCAGCTCTTCGTGGCTCCCCTGAGCGACGATGCGCCCCTGATCGAGCACCAGAATCCGATCCGCGTTGCGGATCGTGCTCAGCCGGTGGGCGATAATGAAGCTCGTGCGCCCCGCCATGAGCCGTTCAAGCGCCTCCTGCACCAGCCGCTCACTGGCACTATCCAGGCTGCTGGTCGCTTCGTCCAGGATGAGAATGCGCGGGTTCTTGAGGATGGCGCGGGCGATGGCGACGCGCTGGCGCTGCCCGCCGCTCAGCTTGACGCCGCGCTCGCCGACCGGCGTGTCGTAGCCCTGGGGTAGCTCGTCGAGGATGAAGTCGTGGGCGTTGGCGGCCCGCGCCGCCTCCTCCACCTCTTCGTCAGTCGCGTCGAGCCGCCCGTAGCGGATGTTGGCGCGCACCGTGTCGGAGAAGAGCAGCGTCTCCTGCGGCACGAGGCCGATCTGCCCGCGCAGGCTCTCCAGCGTCACGTCGCGCACGTCGGCGCCGTCAATCGTCACGGCGCCGGCTGCCACGTCGTAGAAGCGGGGGATGAGATTGACCAGCGTCGTCTTGCCAGCTCCGCTTGGGCCGACGAGAGCCACAACCTCGCCCGGCTCGATGCAGAAGGTAATATCCCTGAGCAGGGAAACGGAATCGCTGTAGTCGAAATCGACGCGGTCGAAACAGACGCGACCGGCGACAGGCGGCAGCTCGATGGCGTCTTCTTTCTCCTGCACTTCGGGCACGCTGTCGAGCAGCCGGAAGAGGCGCTCGGCGGCCCCCAGCGCGGACTGGAACTGGGCGTAGAGGGCCGCCAGTGAGGCGATGGGCGTGGCGACCATGAGCGTATAGATGAGGTAGGCCACCAGCCCGCCGGCCGTCAGCCGCTCCGCGATCACCTCGCGGCTGCCGAACCAGAGGGTCAGGATAATACTGCCAAAGGCCATGAATCCGATGGTTGGGCTGAGCACGCTGGTGATGCGGGCGCGCTGGATGGCGGCGGCAAACGTGCGCATGACGCTCTCGCGGAAACGGGCGATCTCGTAGGGCTCGCGCGTGAACGATTTGACGATGCGCACGCCGCCCGTCGCCTCTTCCAGCACGCTGGCTGCCTCGGCCAGCCGGTCCTGCACCATCATCGACGCCTTGCGGATCTGCCGGCCGAGATAGACCATTATCAGGGTCACAGGCGGGATGCCGGCGAGGATGACCAGCGTCAGCCGCCAGTTCAGGACAAAGAGCAGCGCGGCGGCCCCGACCAGCATCAACCCCTGGCGCAACAGGGCGACCAGATTGTTGGTAATTGCCTCCTGCAGCAGGGAGACGTCGTTGGTCAGCCGGCTGATCAGCTCGCCGGTACGGCGCTCGGCGTAAAACGCCAGCCCGAGCCGCTGCAGATGCGTGAAGATGGTTACGCGCATGTCGGCGATAGCTCGCTCCCCGGCGTAGGCCAGAGAGAGCTGGTGGGCGAAGCTGAAAACACCCTGAACGAGAGAGACGCCAAGGAGCAACAGGGCGATCTGGTTGAGCCGGGTTATATTACTTTCCAGCAGGACCACGTCCACCAGATTGCGCACGACAAGCGGCAGGACCAGCCCGAGCAGCACGCTGATTACGAGGGCGATGACGCTGAGGACAAGCCAGCGACGGTAGGGGGCGACAAAGGCGAGCAACCGGCGGAACAGGAGCAGCCCACTCCTGTCAAGAGGGCGCGCTTCCGAGTCTGGATCGGCTTCGTGACGGCGACCAATGCGGCGAGGTTGAAAAGCCATACTTGCGATTATAACAGACTCTATAGGCGCTGATGCTGCTTCAGCGCCAGGTAACGGTCGATGACGGAGAGCGAAAGCTGGTTGGCCGGCACGTCGAGGGTGAGCACGCCCTGCCGCTGCAGCGACTCCAGCGCCACCTGCCGCTCGTGCAGAAGATTGGCCGCCGCGGCGCGCTGGTAAACGGCCAGGGAGTCGGCGGGTAGCTGGCCGGCTGCGGCGTGGACATCCGGGTCGCTGATGGTGACCACGAGCGGCAGGCTCTGGCGGGCCAGCAGGGCCAGATGGGAAAGCAGCGCCTGCAGGCTCGCCCCGCCGCTGAGATCGGTGAAGATGACCACGAGCGCGCGCCGGCGGTGCTGCAGGGCCAGATAACTGAGGGCCTGGCGGTAGTCGGGCTCTACCGGCTGCGCCTCCACCCGGTAAAGCAGCTCCAGCATGCGATAGAACTGCCCGCGCCCCGCCTGCGGACGGACGTACTGCCCGACCTCGTCGGCAAAGGTCAGCAGGCCGACTTTGTCGCCCAGTCCGGTCGCCACGTAGGCCAGCAGCAGCACGGCGTTGACGGCATAGTCGAGCTTGGCGATCTCCGCGACGGGGCTCTGCATCATCCGGCCGGTGTCGAGCACGGCGACGATGTTCTGGCTGCGCTCGGTCTGGTACTCGGCCGTTATCGGGCGGTGGCGGCGCGCAGTCGCCTTCCAGTTGATGCGCCGGTACTCGTCGTCGGGCAGGTACTCGCGCAGCCGCTCAAACTCGGTGCCCTGGCCCGGCAGGCGGGCGTTGCGCAACCCCAGTTCCTGCAGCCGGTTCTGGCGCAGCATCAGGTCGTAGCGGCGCACGTCGAGCAGGTTGGGGTAGACGCGCACCGGCGCGCCCGCCTTCTGATGGCCCTGGCGTATCGCCAGCCCCAGCGGACCCTGCCAGCGCAGGTTGATGTCGCCAAAGCGGTAATCGCCCCGCCGCAGGGGGCGCACGTAATAACTGCCCTGCCACGATCCGCGCGCGGGCAGCTCGCCCTCCAGGATGCGCCGCTCGATCACAAACTCTTCCGGCGGCTCGTCACGCACCCAGAGGGGCGATGCGGCGCGTCCCTCCCGCCCCGGCCGGCGGCGCACCGTCAGCCGGATCGGGTTGTCGGCTCCCAGGCTGAGCCGGCTGTCGTGCTCGCGCAGAGCCTCAAACTGGGCCACGGAACCTGACAGCCGCCAGTCGAGGGCGATCAGGAGCGCGGCGAGCAGCGCGTAGATAAGGGCCACCCATTGCAGCGCCGGCGCCCACGTTCCCAGCACAAGGAACGGGGCTGCCAGCAGCAAAAGCAGGACGGCGCGGCGGGTCAGAATCATGATAGTTGGTTAACGCGGCACTTCGACCTGGGCAAAGAGCCGCTGGACAATAGCGTCGGCGTCCAGCCCTTCAATCTCCGCCTCAGGCTTAAGCAGTAGCCGGTGGCGGAAGACGGCCGGTGTGACCATCTTTACGTCGTCGGGCACCACATAGTTGCGCCCCTGCAGCGCGGCGTAGCTCTTCGAGGCCAGCAGCACGCCGGTCGCCGCGCGCGTGCTGGCGCCTAACACCAGGTCGGGCGAGCGCCGGCTGGTTTCCGCCAGCCGGGCGATATATTCGAGGATGCCGTCCTCGACGATCACCTGGTTGATGACCTCGCGGGCGGCGACGACGGCGCTGGCGGGCAGCAGCGCGCGCAGGCCGGCCTCGGCCAGCCGGTGAGGATCAAAGCCCTGGTGGAAGCGCCGCAGCACCTCGACCTCCACCGGCAGCGGCGAGTAGGGGACGAGCACCTTAAAGAGAAAGCGGTCCAGCTGCGCTTCCGGCAGCGGGTAGGTGCCCTCATACTCGATAGGGTTCTGGGTGGCGATGACCATAAAGGGCGGCTCCAGGGGATAAGCCTCGCCTTCGAGATTGATCTGCCGCTCCTCCATCGCCTCCAGCAGCGCCGATTGTGTCTTCGCCGGGGCGCGGTTGATTTCGTCCGCCAGGAGGATCTGGCTGAAGATCGGCCCTTTCTTGAGGTAGAACTGGCCGGCGTTCATGTCGAAGACGCTGGTGCCCAGGATATCCGAAGGCATCAGGTCGGGCGTGAACTGGATGCGCGTGAACTGCGCCTGGATGAGATGGGCCAGCGTCTTGGCCATGAGCGTCTTGGCCGTGCCGGGCACCCCTTCCAGCAGGACGTGGCCGCCGATGAAGAGGGCCACAACCAGCATCTCGAACGGCTCTTCGAGGCCGACGAGCACTTTGTCGGCCTCCTGCCGCAGGTTCTGGTAAATCTTTTGCAGATCCCCTGGTTCCATGATCGTCTCCTTGTCAATCATCGTCGTCCGTTATGCAGCCAGGCGGCGGCCTGCTGGGCCAGCGTGACCATTTCGCCTTCGCTCACGTCTGCGGTCTGGAGGCGGCCGAGCAGCCGGGCCAGCGCCGCCGTGTCGAGGTCGGGCCGGAAACGCGCCAGCTCGGCCACGTACTCATCGTCGGGAAGGGTGGGGTTCAGGCGGTAGCGCCGCCCCAGCTCGCGCTTGAGCTGCCCGTGATATTGCCGGAGCACAGCCTGGCGATGCCCGGCGCGCCGGCTGAGGTTAGCGACGGCGACGATATGCTCCAGCGGCGCGCGCCGCCGGCCGGGCCGGGAAAGTGGAACAGGCCGGCCGAAGCGCCGCCCCGAGAGCACGAGGGCCACAAAGAGCACCGCCGCGCTGTAGAGCAAAGCCCGCCCGGCCGGGGTCCGGCGCAGCCACTGGCCGAGGCCGCCGCCCGCCTCTGTGCTGCCGCGCACGCCGTGGTGCCACTCGTCGAACCAGATGGCGCCGCCTTCACCGGCCAGCGAGGCGATGTTCAGCGCCAGCGCCGGATTAGCGCCCACCTTCAGCCCGGCGTTGCTCAGCGGATAAGTCAGCGTGCCGAACACGACCAGCCCCTCACCTCGCGGAAAAGCAACGAGCAGCGGCTTCTCCCCGCCGGCCAGCAACGTGACATAATCATCGCGCGAGCCTGACAGCGAGGCGCGTGGCCTGACGGCGCCGGCCGAAAATGGCGGCGAGCCGAGCCACGGCGCGGCGAATGTAATCTCGCCTTCCGGCCGGTCATAGTCAATCTCCAGTTCGTAATGGCTGGCGGAAAAGGCCGTGCCAAAGCCTTCACCCAGGAACACGAGCGTGCCGCCGTCCTCGACCCATTCGTCGAGTATGGCCCACTCTTCCTCGGCAATGCCCGGAGGGTCGGGCTCAAGAACCAGAGCCAGGTCGGTCGCCGGGGGAATCTCGAAGGTGCTGCTCTCCGGCTCTCTGATATCGTAGCCCTCTTCTTCCAGCCAGAGGCGCAGGGCGCGGGCGCCCTCCGGCTGGCTGGAGAAGGTCGCCAGGTCGGGCAAATCGGCCTGTTCGCGGCTTTCGGCCAGGGCAGCCAGCACGGTGACGGTGATCAGAAGGAGCAGCAGCCCGAGGGCCAGAAGTGTCTCGCGGGAAGGTCGAGCCATGACTATTCGCCTCGTCTCGCCTTCAGCTCGTTGACCTGCGCCAGATAGCGGCTGTAGCCGGCATCGTCGAGTGGCTGGAAGCCGTACCAGACGCGGTCAAAAACGTCCACGATGCTCTGCAGGATGCCGAACAGCTCCGGCCGGTCGGCAATGCTACGCAGATATTCCCGGTTCGTGCGCGAGCGGTCGAAGCGCAGCAGCCCGCGTTCCTCCAGCAGCAGCAGCGTGGACAGGTAGAGGTAGCGCACGGCGCGGCGGTAGTCGCCCTCCTGCGAGTGGCTTTGTGCTTCCTGCAGGGCCTGTTCGGCGGTCAGCCCTTCCAGCTCATCGTCCCCATCCGCGGCGACCGCTTCCGGCCGGAAGCTGCGCAGAAGCGAGCGGGCTGCCAGCGCGAGGACGAGGGCGAGGATGGCGCCACCCAGAATGGCCAGCAGGATATTCGCCAGATCCAGCGCGCCGCTGTCCCAGGGCAGGAGGTCAAAGAGAAATCGCAGCACCCGCTCCCATAGGCGCTCCCAGAAGCCCGGCTGCTCTTCCTGCCACTGGAAGGCAGGCCGGGCCAGGATCGCCTCGAGGCGATCCTCCGCTTCGGCGGCGCGGGCCTCGTCGTAGGCGGGCGCGGGCCAGCGGGCGGCGACGATCTTGAGGGCCTGCAGGCGGGCGGCAATCGCTTCCGTGTCCGGCGGCTCGGCTCGCAATTCGGCGGACAGCGCGCTGTGGTCCACGGCGACCGTCGCGCCGTTCGCCAGTCTGACGGCGCTCACGGATTCCCAACGGCCGGCCAGCTCCGGTAGCGAACCGCCGCCGTCGCCCTCCAGCGCCGCCTCAGTCTCGGCGGCGAGCGCCAGGTAGTCCTCCAGCGTGAGTGCGCCGTCCTCTCCCTGCGCCCGGACGGGGGCCGCAAGCAACAGGCAGGCGAGGGCAACCAGCAGAAGTACAGGACGGATGGGCATCGTCTAGACGGCGGCTGAGGCCAGCAGAGCGACCAGCCCTATGAAGCCGCCGAAAAGGAGCAGATAGAGCGCGATGACGCCGACGGTGATAGCGGCGAAGCGGCCCATCTCGCTGCTGCCGACGAGGCTTTCGGCTCCGGCCGGCGACGCAGTGCGGACGATCGTTTCTAGGGGCGCCTGCTCTGGCGCCACCTGCAGCCGCAGGTCCAGCCCTTCGGTCGTCACGCGCAGGTCGAGGAAGAGCAGGGTGACGGCAGCTACCTGCAGGGGCAGGTAGAGCAGGCTCGTGACCAGCGAACTGAGGGAGCCGAAAATGGTCTGGGTGGCAAAGCTGACGCCCGTGGGGTCCAGCGGGTCGCCGAGGAGGAGCTGGCCCCCCAGGCCGATGATGGCAGCAGGACCGGCGACGACGAGCAGGTTAAAGACATACAGGATGACGGCAAAGCCGAGAACCCACCAGAAGCGGCGGCGCGACAGCTCCCAGGCGCGCCGCCAGGCTATTGCGGCGGGCTGCTCTTCCAGGACGATGACCGGAGCCAGCATGGGGACGATCACTGCCCAGAGGTACAGCAGCATCCCGCCGCCCGTAATCCAGCCTACGCAGGGAACAAAGATCCACCAGAGGACAAGCAGCAGCGAAAGAGCCAGGGCCAGCAGCAGCGATCCGGCGAGACCCGCCCAGTAGGGCCGGATACGGCGATAAGCGGCCACAATGCCCGGCACTTCCTCGCCGAGATAGCTGGCGCTCACCGCCAGGGTCAGGGCGCCGGTAGCCAGGCCGCGCACGAGGATAAGGCTGATAAAGGAGAAGATGAGCTGCAGGCCGGAGCCGGCCGCGTACGCAGCCCCTAACAGCGGCTCGTCGGGTACAGCCGCCGGGTTTTCCAGCACCGCCGAGAGGCGCTCGTAGCTACTGGACAGCGTTACCACCGAGACGGCTGTCTGCAGCAGCACCATCGGCACCTGGACCAGGGCCAGCATGGCGACGAACTGCAGAAAGTGGCGCCGGTAAAGGCGTATGGCCCGATCGAGGATTTCTCCCTGCCGCAGCGGACGTAGAATGGGATGGGCGATGGTGGCCATGAACAATCCTATTGCCAGTAAGGATAAGGGATTGTACCACAGGCGGCAGGGGAGGCCGCAACGCCAGGACGGCGCCGGGCCCGCAAGGGCAGGAAAGCGCCGTGACAACAGAAGAGGAGCGGGCCGGCCCGCTCCTCTTCGCCGTGAATTCAGTAGAGACGTGGAATCAGTAGCGCAGCAACGCGCCGATGCGGCCTGCGCCCTCCAGCTGCGGATTCTCGCTGATGACCTCCACGTGCCCACCCTGCTCGATAGTGCGGTCCACTGCTTCGTTCACCACGTCGGCGACCTCCTCGAAGTTGTCGTCGCCAAACAGCCCCTCGTCGGGGCTGGCGCTGAGATAGCCGCTGGTCAGGTGGCGATAGCCCGGCGCCCGGAAGCCATCGCTGACGATCAGCGTGTCCACCCGGCCGTCGCAGACCATACGCAGGGTGGGGCCGAGGCCCGTGACGGCATTGCCCCCGCTGGCGGCTCCATTGAGCATCTGCTCTACGAGTTTCCGCTCGCGTTCGGCGTTCAGCTCGTGCAGGAGCTGCAGGCTCCGCTCTTTGACCTCCTGCTCGCTGGCGTCCATGTCCATGGCAAAGGTGCCGGCGATACAGCTCTGCAGCTGCTTCGGCAGCATCTCATGGAACAGAGCGACGTTCTCCGCCGTGCCGCCGATGAAGAGACGGCGAATCTGCCGGCGCTTGAAGAAGCGCGTCGCCGCTTCAGCCGCTTCACGCATGTTGCGCTGCGCCGTTTCGTCCTCCGAACGGCCTGTGCCCTGCCCGCCGCGCATGCCTGTCGCCGACGAGCCCCCGCCATGTTTGAGCTTGCGCACGTCTTCGCCCATTGTGCCGGCTGTATTCTGCAGCTCGCCCAGGTGGAACTCGAAGAAACGCGCGCCAATCTTGTCGATAAGGATGACGCCGTAGTGACCGTAATACTTGGTGAAATGGAGCAACGGCTTCACGTAGGGCTTGTTGCCGACGCGCACGCGGTTGCGGAACGGCACGGCTACCTGATATGCATGGAAGAAGTCCCGCTCGGCACAGGAGAAGAGAGCCACGCCGGGTTTGCGCCAGTCATGGACCAGCTCAAAGTGCTGCTCGATCCGCTCCACGTCGGCTGTATGGTTCTGACCTGCCTCTTTCAGCAGGCCCCGTACCTGAAGTTTGATGGCCTCCGGAGTATTCTCTGCTGGATCGGCGTTGATATAGAGGCTGATGACCTCCGCATCGTTGGGCTCGAAAGCCAGCAACTCGTCCAGGTTTTCCTGCGTGAACATAGAACCTCCTCTTTTGTCAGTTGGGGAGCTGCCACAAGGCCGGCAGCCCCACGCCGTTATGGTCGTTCGCCCAGCGTCACCGGCACGACTACCCGCCCTCCTTCGCGGAGCACAGCGAGCTGGACGGTCTGCCCGACCTCAGTCTCAAAGACAAGATAGCTGATCAGATCGTGGAAATCCTGCACCTCCCGGTCGTCGATGGCGACAATCAGGTCGCCGCCCGGACCCACGCCAATGGGGCCCTGCCCGGCCGGCGCGGCGACGATTCCGGCTACTTCGGCCGGCCCGCCCGCCGTCACGCCGGTCACGTAGACGCCGCTGGCCTGTGGGAGCGCCAGCGCCTCCTGCAGGTCGAGGTCGATTTCTCCCGGCAAGGTGCTGATCCCGATGTAGGGGTAGGTATAGCTGCCACCGGCAATCAGCGCCGGCACTACACGCGCGACGGCCTTCACCGGGATGGCGAAGCCCACGCCGCTGTTGAAGCCAGTGTCGCTGCGAATGGCGCTGTTTACGCCGATGACCTCGCCCTGCAGGTTGAGCAGCGGCCCGCCGCTGTTGCCGGGGTTGATCGGCGCGTCGGTCTGGATGATTTCGGGCAGCGAAAACGTGCCGCCCTGGGTATCCCGCAAGGAACGGATACGCCGCCCCAGCCCGCTGATGATGCCCATGGAGAGGGAGCCCTGCTCGCCAAACGGGTTGCCGATGGCGAGGACAACCTGCCCAACACGCAGGGCAGCGGAATCCCCAAGCGACACCGGCGGCGCCCCATCCGGCAGCCCATCGACGCGAATCACGGCGAGATCGCTGTCGGGGTCCGCGCCGACAAGCTCTGCCCGGCGGCGGCTGCCGTCGCTGAAGACTACCTCGTAGGCGTCGCCATTCTCGACGACGTGATTGTTGGTGATAATGTGGCCCTGCTCGTCATAGACGAAGCCACTGCCGCTGTTCAGCTCAATCCCGGCTGCTTCGACGACGATGAAGACGACAGAGGGGTTGACGCGCTCATAGACCCCGATCAAAGCCGACTCCAGCTCGCCGAGAGCCAGCGGCGCGCTGCCTGACAGCCCGGCCTCCACGGTGGAGACGGCCCGGCCGATCAGCTCGTTGCCGCCGTCGCCCGCCTGACAGGCGACGGAAAGCAGCAGTATGAGGATGAGTGACAGGATTGGAGCCAGACGCACGCTCCCCCATGGTCTGGAATAAGACTTCTTTGGTCCGCCTTCCCGTAGTTGCCGCGCGCGACGCTCAGGAAGAATTGCTTGTGAATGAACGTGCCGTCCTGGATGAAAAACGCATCCTAGATGGCAAAGGGCCCGCCTGATATTCTCTTCGTTGACATGACTGACACTCCCAAGAATACGTGCATCGCTTTTTAACGTCATCTATCCTGCGGGATATCCTGCTGCCGGGATGGGGAAGTACGGGCTACTTCCGGTAACCGGCTGCCTCTTTTCTTCATTGTAAGCCCCCCCGCGCACGGGGTCAAGCAGTGTCAGCCCGCCGTTATCACCGCTTCCTCGGCCGGGTGGGCGGAGGGGCCGGGCTGCGCCAGGATGCGCGCCAGCGGGCGCAGCGCCATCCACCACTGGTCGAGCGGCCGGCGATCCTTGCGGTTTAGCAGGCGAGGCACATCTTCAAAGGGTGTGAACTCGTAGGTGCGCCCCAACAGGCCGACAACTGAGCTTTGGGCTTCTTCCTCGCCGGCTGCCAGACGCGTGAAATAATCGATGCAGTCGGCGGCGAGCCGGCTGGCAAAGTTGCGGTCAAACGGGGTCGGCGAGCCGCCCTGCTGGATGTGGCCCAGGATCGCCTGGCGCACCTCGAACAGGTCGCCCCCCTCTTCCTCGAATAGCGCCGTCATGAAGCGCGTGTCGTAGGTGGGATTGACCATCTCGTTGCGGATCATCAGCCCGAGCCGCTTGCCCCGGTTGAAGCCGGCGATTAGATCGTTAACGTCCTGCACGAGGTCCTGGAGGGTGACGCCTTCTTCGTGCATGTAGACGCGCTCGGCCCCCGTCGCCAGCGCGCTCATCAGGGCCAGATAGCCGCACTTGCCGCCCATGACCTCTACGACGAAGACGCGGCGCGAGGCCACAGCCGACTGCTTGATCTTGTCCACGGCGCTGACGATGCTGTTCAGTGCCGTGTCCGCGCCCACACTCAGCTCGGAGCCGGGCAGGTCGTTATCAATGGTCGCCGGCAGGCACAGAATGGGCAGGTTGAAGGCCGGGAACTGGTTGCGCCGCTCATACAGCTCCAGCGCGCCCTGGTAGCCGGACCAGCCGCCGATGAGCAGGATCGCCTGGATGTTGTTCAGCTCCAGCGTCCGGGCCACGGCATAAAAATCGCTCTGCGTGGGGATGCGCCGGTTAGTGCCCAACTCGGCGCCGCCACGGTTGGCCCAGCCGTTCACCCCCATCCAGTCCAGCTCGAACAGGTCGTTCTCGACCAGCCCGGTAAAGCCGTTGCGCACGCCAATCATCGTGTGGCCTGCATCCAGGCCGAGCCGGACGGCAGCCCGCACGGCTGTGTTCATTCCGGGGGCCGGCGCGCCGCCGTGCATGACGGCAATGCGCAGGCCGGACTGTTCGGGCGCCCGCTTGTGCGGCTCGGCGCGCACCAGGGTACGCAGCGTCTGGAAGGAATCGACGAAGCTGCGCCCGCGCAGCGCCGCCGCCTTCTCGAAGTCCTGGGCCCGCAGTGCTACTTTCACGGCCTCATTGCGGTTCAGGCATTCCTCCAATGGCGTCCTGGTGATCCGGTTGCCAATCATGCCGATGACGGGTACGGGATCTTCCTGTTTCATCGCCAGAATGGCGCGCACGGCTTCCATACCCATCAGGGTTGCCAGGTTGCGGTCGAAGGCGCTGGGCGCGCCGCCGCGCTGCACGTGGCCCAGGATGGTCAGCCGCGTGTCCCAGCCCAGCTTTTTCTCCAGGACTTCGGTGACGTACTGGCTGCTGATCGGGTTGCCGTGCATGTCGCGAGCGCCCTCGGCGACGACGACGATGCTGTCGCGCCGGCCATGTTCGCGCCCGCGTCGCAGCGATTCGCACATCGCCGCTTCCCAATCCTCGGTCTGCGGCGGCAGCTCGGGGACAAGCACCCAGTCGGCGCCCGTCGCCAGCGCGCCCATCAGGGCCAGATAGCCGCAGTCACGCCCCATGACCTCCACGACGAAGCTGCGCTGGTGGCTCGCGGCGGTGCTGGCGATGGCGTCGATAGCCTCGGTAATGCGGTGCAGCGCCGTGTCCGTGCCGATGGTCACGTCGGTGCCAAACATGTCGTTGTCGATGGAGCCGACGAGGCCAACAATCGCCAGATGGCGGAACTGGCCGGCCGTCTCTCCGTCGATGCGGCCTGCCGCCGCCAGCTCGTCTACCAGCGAAGGCCACTCCCAGCGAAAGAGGTTCGCCCCGGTCAGGCTGCCGTCGCCGCCGATGACGACGAGCCCCTCGATGCGGTTGAGCAGGAGGTTGTAGGCTGCCTCCCGCCGGCCGTCGCGCGTCATGAAGTCGGTGCTGCGCGCCGTGCCGATCATGGTGCCGCCCTGCTGCAGGATGCCGCCCACGTCGAACCAGCTCACCGGGCGGACATATGCTCCGCCGTCGATGAGACCCTGGTAGCCTTCGTAGACGGCGAAGACTTCGACGCCTTGGTCGAGCCCGCCCCGCACGACAGCGCGGACGGCGGCGTTCATGCCCTGCGCATCACCGCCGCTGGTTAAGACTGCAATCCGTTTCATGGTTAGCCCCTGCTATGACCTTATGCTGGCGACGCGCCGCACGGGACCCTACTTTATTCTTTTTGTGCCCGCAGGCAACTGCAGATGAGGTGCGGCTCACCCTTTTCGACGCTGCTCAGTCGAGACGGTATAAT
>JAAYYY010000515.1 GCA_012515125.1 Chloroflexota bacterium | reverse complement strand
GGAACGGGCGACCGGCGCGCGTCTCGGCGGTAGACGACTGGCGGCAGGCGATCATCGCCTTCACCGATGCGCCCACCTTCACCACCTACCGGCGCGAGGAGGAGTGGCGCCGCCTGCTGGCCTCCGGCGCGACGGTGCGTGGCTGGTCGGATGCCTACGGCCATTTGCTCGTCGCTACGGGCCGGGCGGAGGTGATGCTCGACCCGATCATGAGCCCCTGGGATTGCGGCCCCTTCCCGGTGATCCTGCGCGAGGCCGGCGGCTATTTCGGCGACTGGCAGGGCAACAGCACGATCTACGGGCAGGAAGGGATGAGCTGCAACGCAGCGCTGCTGGAGCGCGCGCTGGCGCTGACGGCCCGGCGCGAGACAAAAGCCGGTCAGGGGGATTGATGGACGATTCTCCACAGCTCGCCTTTGAGTCCGAGCAGGCGTGGGAGCAATGGCTGGAAGCCCACCATGCCGAGTCAGATGGGGTGTGGCTGAAGCTCGCCAAAAAAGGGGCGGGCGTGCCGTCGGTTTCCTATGCCGAGGCGGTGACGGTGGCGCTCTGCTTTGGCTGGATCGACAGCCAGAGCAGGCGACTGGACGACAGCTTTTATGGGCAACGCTTCACGCCGCGCCGGGCGCGCAGCAAGTGGTCGAAGGTGAATTGCGCGCGGGCGCTGGAGCTGATCGCCCAGGGCCGGATGCGCCCGGCCGGGCTGCGCGAAGTGGAGGCGGCGCAGGCCGACGGGCGCTGGGAAGCCGCTTACGACCCGCCAAGCACGGCGTCTGTGCCTGACGATCTGCAGGCGGCGCTGGACGAGAATCCGGCAGCGTTGGCCTTCTTCGAGCAGCTGGACAGCCGGAACCGCTACGCTTTCCTTTACCGGCTCCAGACGGTAAAACGGCCGGAGACGCGCCAGAAGCGTATTGCGGAATTCATTACCATGCTCGCCGAGGGGCGAAAGCTATACGACTGACCGCATCCAGCTGAAGCTGACGGCCCCCTGCGCCTCGGAGACAAAACTCGGCTGCTTGGGGGAAGCCGCTACAATAGGGCGGATGTCCGCAGAAGCGAGGCGACGGCAAACACGCGCCGCGCCCTTTGTGCGCGGGAACCTGCGCGAGCGCAAAGCTCGCCTTTCTGACAAGTAAGGAGCTGAAGAGTGACCCGGGCTTTTTCCTATCCCCCTGCCGCCGAAGATGACGTGCAGGATGATTATCATGGTACGATCGTGCGCGACCCTTACCGCTGGCTGGAAGACCCCGATTCGGAGCAGACCCGGGAGTGGGTCGCGGCGCAGAACGTCCTGACCGAGAACTTCCTGGCGCGCGTGCCGGTGCGCGACGAGATTCGCAACCGGCTGACGCAGCTCTGGGATTACGAGAAGTACAGCGCGCCCCGGCAGCGCGGGCCGTATCTCTTCTTCCAGAAGAACGAGGGGCTGCAGAACCAGCCCGTGCTCTACCGCCAGGAAGGGCCCGACGGCGAGCCGCAGGTGCTGCTGGACCCCAACAACCTGAGCGACGACGGCACGGTGGCGCTGGTCAACTACTTTCCGACCCCGGACGGCCGGCTGCTGGCCTTCGCCCTTTCCGCCAGCGGCAGCGACTGGCAGGAGATCCACATCGTCGAAACGGAGACGCTGGAGAAATATGACGAGGTAATCCG
>JAAYYY010000514.1 GCA_012515125.1 Chloroflexota bacterium | reverse complement strand
TTCTACCGGCAGCTTGCCGACGCCGGGGCGACCGGCGATCTGGTCATCGAAGTGGGTAAGGTGCCGGCGGCGGTTTGCGACCGGGGGCGCTGGAACGATCTCGTCGTCATGCCGGTTACCTACCCACCGAGCCGGAAGCCGTTGCAGCGACTGGGGTCGGGCCTGCGCCAGGCCATCGCCCGCTGCGCCCGTCCCGTGCTGGCCGTTCCCGTATTCACGCCGTTCGAGAGGGTGCTGCTGGCGTACAACGGCAGCCCCCGATCGGAGGAAGCGCTGTTTATCGCCACGTATCTGGCCGGTAGCTGGCAGCTTGAGCTGGTCGTTCTCGCTGTGGGCGGAGGCAGCGAAAGGCCCGCCGCCGAGGCGCTGTCCGCCGCCAGCCGTTATCTGGAGGAGCATGGCGTGCAGGCGGCGCTGGAGCTGCGCGAGGGGCCGGTCGCGGAGACGATTGTCGCCACCGCCGCAGCCGCCGGATGTGACGGCATCATCATGGGCAGCTACAGCCAGAGCCCGGTTGTCGAGCTGCTGACGGGCAGCGTGCTGAACGACGTGTTGCGGCTGGCCGAGGTTCCGATTCTTATTGCCCGCTAGGCAGATATCTATGAACCAGTTCACCCGTTTTTTGCGGCAGTGGTTGGGCGACGAGGAGGATCTCGATCTATTGATCCAGCACCTTGACGCCCTCGAGGCGCTGGTGATCCGTGTCTATAAAGGGGGCATAGCGACGCCGGCTGACGAAGCGGAATACGGCAAGATCCGGCTGTGGCTGCAGGAGCTTTACCCGGCCTGGCAGGATGAGATGCGGCCATACTGGCAGCAGGCAGTCGTCGGCGGGCGGCCGGCGACAGAGGACCCGGTTCTGAGGGTGCTGCAGGCCACGGCAGCCGCCGATCTAGTCGATGATTGGGAAGCGATGCAGAACCTGCCGGCCGTGCGCGAGGCGCTCAACCGGCTCGTCCTGACACGCTCGCAGAAAGAGTAACAGGAGGATGGCGTGAAACGGATCGAGAAGGCGATTTTGTTTGGACTGATTCCCGGCATTGCCGGCGGTTATCTGGTCAGCAGGCTGCTGCGCCCGTCGCCGGCCGCACGCGGATTGGGGTTGATGATGGGCGAGGGACCGCCAGCTCGCCCCGCCCCTGCAGCCGACGACCTGGAGATCGTCGTCGGCATTGGCCCGGTGTATGCGCGGCGGCTCAACGAGGCCGGGGTGCGCACCTTCGCCGACCTCGCAGCAACCAGCTCCGAGCGGCTGCTGGAAATCGTGCGCGCGTCGCCGGGTCTGGCCGATCCCGATTCGTGGCGCGAGCAGGCCGCCCGGCTCATGCGTAAGGAGCAATAGCCGGCCCATTTCCCGCTCCATACCTCAATACCATGTTGTTAAGTCGGGGCTATGCTATAATGGGGTGAATAGTCGGGTAGGGCGGAAAATTCATGTCATTCTGGCAGCAACTCAACGAACTCCTCAGCAAGACCCCGGGGAACCTCGTTTATCATCTGGTTACGTTGTTTGCCATTCAGGCGACGCTGGCTATCGCCGT
>JAAYYY010000513.1 GCA_012515125.1 Chloroflexota bacterium | reverse complement strand
CGCCGGGCGGGCACGCGCCGGGCGTAGCGCGTCGTCGCCGGAACGACTGGCGTCTCGCCGCGCAGGCCGGCAATCAGCAGCCGCAGCAGCGGCGCCATCAGCACCCGATAGCAGCGCTCGCCTCCCGTGCCCGCCGGCGCCGCCACGACCTCCAGGATGCCCAGCGCCGCGCAGCGCCGGGCTGCCGCCCGCACGCGCCCGGCCGGCAGCGCCGTCGCCGCCGTCCACTGCGCGTAGCTGCGCATCACCCAGGCGTCTTCGCGCTCGGTCCAGGCCAGCAGTTGGGCGAGGAACAATGCCTCCTCCGCCGAACCTAACAGCCGCACCAGCGACAGGGGCACCGTCACCACCTCCTGCCGCCCTTGCTCGGCTGCACAATAATCAATCACTTCCTTCAATGCCTTCATTCTGACCTCCTCTGCGGAGCGCGCCTTCTGGGCCGCTGGCGGAACCGATCACAGCCTTATTATACCAGAACATACGTTCTAAATGAAGGGCTTTCTTAGGTGAAAATGACGTAAAAGAGGGGTGTTCCAATGGCTCCGCCGCCGGCCCCATAAAATGAAAGCGGCCCTCGGTGCGCCCGGCGGGTCATTGGCGCGGGCCGAGGGCCTCTCTCAAATTGGCTCCCCTCCACAAGGGAAGAGGTCTGCATACTATGATAGCCGATTGTCGCTCCATTGACCCCATACCACAGTACTGCTTTCCCAGTACGAAAGTACTGAATTTCGCGAACGGCGCTAATGGCCCGCGCCGCGCCGCCCTAGACAGTTCTCTTGCTGTGGGCTACAATGTAGGTTTATCAGATTTCTGGTGACCTCTACTCTCCAGACTGGAGGTCCAGCCGGTTGGCGACCGGGCACCTGGGAAGAGGCTCGGTCCCTCAAAAGGATTTCGTTGTGACGATCCGTATTTTCCTTGCCGATGACCATGCGGTGGTGCGGGGCGCTGTCGCCACGTTTCTCGCGCGGCAACCTGGTCTGCAGGTGGTCGGCGAGGTTGGGGTCGCCGGCCCGCCGCTGGAGGAAGCGTTGAAGCAGCTCCAACCCGACGTGCTGCTGCTCGACGCCAACATGCCCGGCCACCCGATCAGCGTCATCGACACCGTGCGCGACCTCTGCAGCTACCATCCCAGGATGCGCGTGGTCGTGCTGACCGCCTACAACCGGCGCGAATACGTCGTCGGCCTCGTGCGCAGCGGCGCCGCCGGCTACGTGCTCAAAGGCGACTCGCCGGAAATGCTCCTGCGGGCCATCCAGATCGTCGCCGAGGGCGGCGAGTGGATCAGCCCCAGCGTCGCCAACCTGCTCGTCGAGCATGCCCGCGAAGATCTGGCGACCCCGGCCGACCTGCTCAGCGAGCGCGAGCGCGACGTGCTGCGGGCCATGTGTCGCGGCCTGACCAACGCCAGAATCGCCGAAGAGCTGTACATCACCGAGCAGACCGTCAAGAACCACGTCAGCAGCATCTTTAACAAGCTGGGCGTGAGCACCCGCGTCGAAGCCGTCCTCTACGCCCTGAACAACGGCCTCGCCCTGCCCGAGGGGCTGGACATCGGCGACAAGGACGGCACCGGCTAATCTTCACACCGGATCGCGATCTTCTAGCTCACCCCAGTCTGGCGCGCTCCGCCGATGGACAACCCCATGCATCATCGTCTGACCCTTCTGAGCCTGCTGCTTCTCCTTCTGCTGGTCGCCTGCGCCGAGCCGGCGCCTGAGCCGACGCCCACCGCCACCAGCGCCCCGCCCACCGTCGCCCCCAGCGCGACCAGCGCCCCCACCGCCACGCCCGCGCCGGCCGGACCAACGCCCGTGCCCACCGCCATCCCCGACGGCTTCACCCTCTACCACGCGCCCTACTGGGTCACCTTCAGCTATCCCGAAACGTGGCACCTTGTGCGCGGCGGCGCGACCGGTGTCGCCCTTGCCACCGAGGCGATGGACGGCGGCATCTTCGTGCCCGAAGAGGGCGCCCTCTTCTTCGTCGGCGAGCGCTTCTACGACAGCCCTTCGCCGCTCATGGCGATGAGCCAGGAGTTCGCGCCCGGCCTCAACGGCGAGCAGGAGCCGATTATTCGCCCGATGCACCCGTTCAGCATCAACGGGCAGGAGGCCGCCTCGCTCGGCTACCGCTACCGGGACCCAACCTCAGGCCGGCCGCTCCTCGCCCTGGTCACCTTCGTCGCCGGCCCGCAGGAGCGCATGGTCTCGCTGCTGGCGCTCACCCCGCTGGAGCAGGAGAGCACCTTCGCCCCCCTCTTCCAGCAAATCACCAATAGCCTGGTCATCCAGCCGCCCGCTCCCGCGCCGGAGATTGGCGTCGCCGCGCCGCCCGAGGGCATGGCCCCCTACGTCGACGTGCCGGCCCGCGTCCGCCTGCGGCTGCCGGCCGACTGGACCGTAGACACCCAGGCTGTGCAGATCCGCCTGCTGCCGCCCGGCGCGGACGTGGCCGACCGCACGCCGGACAACGTCATCGTGGTCATCCCGCCAGAGCAGTTCGAGGGCAACCCGGCCGCCAGCCTGACCACCCTCGTAGACGAGACGATGCTGGCTGCCTTCCGGCCGGGCGTGATTGACGCCATCCCCGTCAGCCCCGTCGCCACGGCGGAGGTCGATGGGCAGGAGATGGCCCGCGCCCTCTACAGCGGCACCGTCGATGGCGCGCCCGTGCTCGGCCTGATCACCGTCGTGCGCGCCGGCAGCGACGTGCTGCAGGCCGTCAGCCTCATCTCCGACGCCGAGCGCT
>JAAYYY010000512.1 GCA_012515125.1 Chloroflexota bacterium | reverse complement strand
GTGTTCGCCAGCGCCGGGCTGCCCGCCGCCGCCAGCCGCTGCCAGACGCTCAGCGCGTCGTCCACCATCTCCTGCGTCACCACCACCTCGTCGCCCCGGCCGGTCACCAGCGCCTCCAGGCCGGGCAAGAAGTTCTGCAGCGTGCCAAAGGCGTCCCACAGGAGCAGCGGGTCGTCCAGGCCGATGCGCCCCATCTCCGCCCCATACGCGTGGTACAGGTTGATGTAATGCCGGCCGCCGGCGCTGGCCCTGAACACCGCCATCATGCCCGCGAAGATACCCTGGTCGTCCAGCGGCCCGCCGTGCGTGTGGGTAGTGAAGGGCAGGACGGCTCCGCCGTGCGTGTGGGCAGGCAATAGTCGGACAGCGTCCCCGGCACGCTCGGCAGGGTGCTCCGGGCAGGGGTCCAGCGGGTTATACTCGCCGGGCAGGCCGGAGGGCGGCGCTGCCGGGTTGCTGCTGTTGACAGTCAGCGTGGCCGACTGGAAAACATAGCGCAGACCGCCCGCCGTTCGGGAATACGCCAGATGCAGGCGTGCATCGCGGGCCATGACGACTTCGCCTGCCCCGCTCTCTACGACGTGGATCCGCCAGACGCCGTTAGCCAGCGCGGCCACGTTCAGCGCCCCGCTCGCCGTGGTGTAGGCAATGCGCGCGTGCCGCCGGGAGTCCATCGGCAGCTCCAGCGAGAGGCTGGTCACGCCCCCCGCATCCTCGACAGCCGTCTGGATCTGCCAGCCGCTTGCGCTCCGGTAGGCCAGCCGGATCGCATCGGCCGTCTCGTCGTAGTAAGCTACGACCGGTACGCCTTCGCTCCAGTCGGCCTTCACCGAGTTGAGCCGGCCCACGTCCCCCGCCACGCCGTCCACGCGCTCGTCGCTCCAGCTCTGGGTCGCGCTCTGCCAGAGGGCGTAGCGCAGATCGCCGTTATCGCTGTCGTAATAGCTGACGCCCACCCCGCCGGCCGTGATCGCCAGCGAGAGCGGCCCGCCCTCCGGACCCAGCGCCGGCCCGGCGTTGTTCGGGAAGATGTTCCAGAGCACCGAGCCGACCACCGGCCGGGCCAGTTTCACCCGTCGCGCTGTCGCGTCCCAGTAGGCGATCCACGGCGAGCCGTCGCCATGCCCGGCCAGCACCAGATCATTGTAGCGGCCAACATCCCCCGCCTCGTCTACGACCTCCCGCCGCCAGCCGCTGCCGTCCCAGGTGGCATAGATCAGCCGCCGGTTGTCGGCGTCGTAATAGCTCACGTGCTCGTACTGCGGGCCAACCGCCGTCCCCAGGTCGGTGACCGGATCGCTGACGAAGGCCAGCGGGTTGAGCGACCACGGCTCCTCCCAGGTCGCCAGCTTCACCTGCCCGCTGCCGGGCCTGTAGTAGCCGATGGCCGGCCTGCCGCTGCGCACGCCGATGTCCGGCGTCTCCAGCGCCCCGTTCTCCGGCAGCGTGCGGCTCTGCCAGTTAGGCGCCCAGGTCACATAGCGCAAATCTTCGTAACCCGGCGAGTAGTAGGCGGCGTGTAGTAGCCCCGCTGCATCTAGCGCCATGCCCACCAGCCGGTCGCGGAAGAGAGAGGTGCCCTCGCCGCCGTCCAGCGTTTCCACCTCCCACGATGTCCCCTCGCGGTAGATGTACTCAATCTGGTG